>CALDZQ010000317.1 GCA_937944035.1 uncultured Neomegalonema sp.
CTGCTTCTCTTCCAGCTGCATCCGCAGCGCGCGCACATTGTCCAGCGCCGCATCTTTGCGCGACAGCAACTCCGTTGTGCGCAACTCTGCGACCCGCGCGTCGAAACTGCGCATGAAAATCCACGCATGATCCTGCGCCAACTGCGGATCACCCCGCCGCAACGAGAATTCAAGAATTGCCGTCTGCGGGATCACCTTGATCTTCGGGCCACCAAACTCCTTATCGCCCAGTTCCGCGATAACACGGGCGCGTTTGGTGATGATATTGCTGCCGGCAATTTCTCGATAGGTCGAGCGCGGATCGAAATTCCGCGATGCGAAGATCGATTTCTCAGACGTTTTCGCCTCGCCGACACTGTCAATATCGATACTCGATTTCACCCCCTCGCCCGGCAGGATGATCCGCCATGAGGTTTGAAACACTTCGGGCGCGGTTTTGAGGTAGTAGAGCGTCGGCAACCAGACCATCGCGCACAGCGACGCAAAGACCACAACTTGCAGCACCACACCCAGCCACATGCGCCCTCTGCGCCGGGGCTTGGCCACCACGGGCGGCGGCGCGGGCACAGGCTTCGGCGTCTCCACCGGAGCGGTCCTTGGTTTCCTGACCGGAGCGGTCCTGACCCGCCGCAGCGGCGCAGACTTCGGTTTTTCCGGCGGAGCGGGCTTCGGTGTTTCAGACTGTGCGGGCTTCGGTTCTTCAACAGGTGCAGGTGCAGGTGCAGGCGGCCTTACAGACTGCACCGCCGGACGGCGCGCGATATTTTCGGGATCGGACAAAAAGCGGGCAAGATTCTCTTCGGCCCGCCTGCGCTCGGCAGACGGGTCAGGGGCCGCATCGCCCTCATCGCGAAAGATAAACCGGTCCTCTGCCATGCATCATCAGCCGCCGAACAGGCCTTTGAGAATACCGACAGGCGACAGCACACTCGACGCCACAGTCCCCAAATCGCGCAGGTTCACAAGCTTGCTGTCATAGCAGGCAATCGCGTCACCCGGTTGCAGATACGGATTGAAATCCGGCCTGTGCGGCTGACGCACCACGTCCTCAACCCGCACACGCATCGCTTCGGGCTGCCCGCTCAGCGGGTTCGAGCCGACCAGCAACGCATACCGGTCCGCGTTAACCATATCCGTTCCACCCAGACAGTTGCCGGACGCCAATGCCTGCACCAACCGCGATCCATAGGGCAACCGCGTGGCGAATGATCCGATGGCCGCCGGATTGTTCCCGAAGATCGGCGCGGTCGGGTTGGAAATAAAGATACGGATGCCCGGCGGCGTAATCCGGCTGATTCGCATCAACTCCGGCGCCAGACATTGCTGCGAGGGCACAAACACATAATCCCCGTCCACAATCACCGGGTCTTGGACAAAGGCTCCGGTAAAGACACCGGACATATCGTATTCAATCGTCCGGCCGCCCCGGCGCACCAGCACGCGCGAGACATTCGCGTCCGGCCTGACACCTCCCGCCGCCTTCAGAACCCCGGACAGCTTGCGCCGCCAGTTATTCGACCCGACCGCATTGTCAAAGGTTTCGTCCTGAGTTCCCAGACTGCGCTCGGCGGTACTGACCAGACCGGGCGCGAATACCGAGCCACCGACGCTGACCGAGGCTTCGCCGTATTGACGCAGAACGATACTGACACGCGCCGCATGGGCCTTGATAAATCCGTTCTCGATCAACTCCCGCTCAACGGCCCGCGCCACCTCGTTCGGGCCTCTCTCCGCCGCCATGATCGGGGGCAAGTGCGGTACGGTGATCGAACCACCCGCCCCGACCACAAACGTCCCGGAGAACATCGGCGCGTCTTTCACATGCAACTCGATCAGATCGCCCGGCGACAAAGCATTATGCCGGATTCGGGCGTCAAGCTGATATGCGGTCGGCTGATCTGAACGCGCGCGGAATTCCGAATGCGGGGTCAGCGGGTCCGATACCGTCCTCGGCTCCCAGGGCAACCCTTCGCATTGGTGACTCGGATCGAACCGCAGCCCGATATATTTCGCGTCAAATTCATCCGGCGCGACCGGGGTATGCGGTGTCGTATCAATAGGATGCGGCGCATAGACCGTCTCCCGCCGCGTTTCACAAGCCGCGAGCAGCCCTATCAGCACCAGCCAAATCGTAATACGCCCTGCGGTCATTGATTACCTGCGGATTGAAAAAAGTTCCCCGCAATTAATGAGAATAACGTTTCAGCTACATTAATCGTCTTTAGAAGATCACGTGCAAGCACCCGAATGTGATGCCCATGCCGTGTACTCCCGTTAGGAGAGACAACACGCACGCCTTACGCGGCTTCGATCTTTGCGGTGAACATATACCCTGCCCCGCGCACCGTTTTGAGGAAACTGCACGGGCCATCTTCGGTCGCCAATTTCTTTCGCAGGCGCGATACCAGACCATCAATCGTTCTGTCATATCCGGCCCAGTCCTCACCGCGCAACAGATCCAACAGAATGTCGCGGGTCAAAACCCGGCGCGGGCGCTCGACCAGAACCTTCAGCAAATCAAATTCAGCCGTGGTCAGTTCGATCTGTGCGCCTGTGCAATCGTGCAACTCCATCGCCGCAAGATCAATTCTGAAACCCTCAAAAGTAAAAGCTTCAACAGCGACAGCCGCGCCACGCCCCGCCACCGGAGTCGTCTTACGCTCGACCACCGTATTCGGTGCGGAAGGCGCAGTGCGCGAACGGCGCAGAATGCTGTTAATACGCGCGGTCAGCTCACGCGGGCTGCACGGTTTGCGTACAAAGTCATCCGCACCCAGTTCCAGCCCCACAATCCGGTCAATCTCATCGTTCATACCGGACAGAAACAGGATCGCGACATCAGACTCCCGCCGCAGATCGCGCGCGACTTCCATGCCACGGCCATCCGGCAACGACATATCGAGAATGACAATGTCAGGCCGGCATTCCTGATAGCGCGTCCAGAATTCCTTGACCGTTCCGGCCTCACTGACCTGAAAGCGCGAATCCTCAAGCGCCTCGGCCATCTCGGAACGCAACTCTTCGTCGTCCTCCAGCATGAGCACGGTCTTCATGGCGCAACTCCGATTTCGTCACTTTGCACAATTTTGCACAATCCGGACACACTCCGAAAAGGTTTGTCGCGTATGACAAACAAACTGTTAAAATAACGGATTAATAAAATGGCCCAAAAATACATTCTCTTGGTCGATGACGAGGCACTCGTCCTTGAAGAGCTGACCGAGACTTTCGAATTTGAAGGCTTCAAAGTTATGACAGCAGCTTCGGGCGATGAAGCACTATCTCTTCCGGACATCGATAAAATGGACATTGTAATCTCTGATCTTAAGATGCCGGGGGTGAGTGGCCTTGATATGTTCAGATCGCTTAAAAATCGTGAAAGTTTCAAAACACCCGTAATTTTACTTTCCGGCCACGGCGCTCAGGAAGAACAAGATCAGGCGCTTGAGCTGGGGGTTCATGCATGTCTCGCAAAGCCGATCAACGTGGATGACCTGGTTGCGATTGTTGAAAGTGCTATTCGAGCAATACGATAGCAAAAGTCTGCGGGTGTCACGGATTTTTTAAGACAGAATTCCGCACTAATCGCCCTGAAAATTTAAAACTGCCGCCCCCTTCCGGTAACGGATTATTAAAGCGGTTTCGAGCAAGGTAAAAACACCTTGAGACTCGGAAATCGCGAAATAACAAAAGAATACACTGGAATGCGTGATTCAAGAATTACGCAGAACGCTGTAGCTGACCGCAACTCAGAATAGCGCACGCTGTTTAACACAAACAAGGCCGGCCTTCGGATTCGAAAATCGCAATGCCACAAAGATCACAGAGCGGAATAAACCCTTTGTTCTCATGCCAGAAACGCACTCTATTCTTTTCCAGCCTGATCGCGGCGGCGCTGTTGATGGCCGGGCTGCTCCGCGCGTACTCCCCGCCTGTCCATGCGGAATATCCTGAAGCGGGCATACCGGCGCAGTCAAAGCAAACACTGCGCCTCGGCATCGTTCCCCAGCAATCCGCCAGCAGACTTGCGGCAAAATGGGGTCCGCTGGCCGCATACCTTACCAAGAAAACCGGCATCAGAATTCAGTTTATGACCACGACGAACATCCCCACCTTCGAGGCTTGCCTCAGGGACAATGCCTTCGACATCGCTTACATGAATCCCTACCACTATGTCGTGTTTTCAGAGCATCCGGGCTATCGCGCGCTGGCCCACCAGGCGGATAAGAAATTGCGCGGCGTTGTTGTCGTGCGCAAAGATTCCGCCGCAACCACGATCAATGATCTCACAAACACCGCCATCGCATTCCCCTCCCCAGGCGCTTTCGGAGCCAGTGTCGTTCCCCGCGCCGAAATGCGCGCAAAAGGCATTACCTTTACCCCCAGTTACGTCAAATCACATGACTCGGTCTATCGCGCGGTCGTGGCCGGAATGGCGGATGCCGGGGGCGGGATAAACCGCACGCTCAAGTCGATGAATCAGGAACTGCGCGATCAGCTGCGTGTGATTTCTCATACCGATGCCTACACGCCCCACGCCATCGCAACCTCGAAAGACGTTCCGGACAGCATACGCAAGGCTTTGAGTGACGCGCTCACAGGCATCGCGACAGATGCCCCCGCCCTGCTCACGCCGCTCGGCATGACGGGCTTCACGGCGGCCACCGACGAAAACTGGAATGATATACGCGCCCTGAACCTCCTGCCGGAGCAAACGGGCATGGATAAGATTGATACGGTATTATGTCCTTTCGACTGAAAACAATTCTCGGAATTGCACTGATCGAATTGTTCGTCATGCTGATTTTGATCTTCATGAACCAAACGCATTTCGGCGGAACAGCCAACTCCGAAGCGTATGATCGCGGTCGTGTTACGGTGCAGCTGTTTTCAAGTATGGTGACTGACGCCGTGATCTCATCGGATCTGGCGGGCATCGACTCCATGATCGACAACATGCTCAAAAACGACGAGCTGATCTATCTGCGGGTACTGGACAACACCGGAACCATCTTTTCACAAGGCGGCAACTCCGAAGCATTGACGCAAACCTTCATTGAAGACGCGAATTTCGACAGCGCCCTGTCCGACCAGCGCATCGACGTGTTCAGCCCCATCCGCATCCACGATCAGGATTTCGGGCGTGTTGAACTGGGCTTATCCACGGTGCGCGTTGAGCACGGAATCAAACTGGCCTTGATTTCCAATATCCTAATCGCAGCCACCGGAATGACGCTGGTGGCCATCTTCGGCTTTCTCCTTGGCTCCGTCCTCACGCAACAACTGTCCGCGCTGCGGGACGGCGCGCGCATGATCGAGGAGGGCAACCTCTCCCACCGCGTTCCGGTGCGCGGGCGTGATGAGTTGGCCGATACGGCGCTGTGCTTCAACAACATGGCGGCGGCGCTCGCCACAGACCGCGCCGCACTGGAGTTGCAACAAGCCGACTTGTTGGAAAAGCGCGAAAAAACGCTCGAAGTCGTCTCTGTGATGCGCGAAATCGTGATGGGCAAAACGCTGTTATCGGTCCCGTCGCAGGGGCGTGAGGACGAGATCGGTGATATGGCGCGGGCCACCGCCGTTTTCCGCAACACGATGGAGCAGATCGTCGCCGCCCGCCGCGAGCAGGCCCGCCTTATCAAAGCGTTCGACCAACTCGGCGAGCAGGTCGCCATCTTCGATTCAAACGAACGCGTGATCTTCACCAATGCCGCTTTCCGGGAGAATAACCGTGCGGTCATCGAATCTCTTCCGCTCGCATTTTCCTACAACGAGTACCTCTCCTCCGGCGCATTCCAGGCCGAGGGCGAGGGCAGAGGCGGTTGGATCGACGCCTTCCGTGACACGGCGCAAACCGAAAACGGCGCGGCGGATTTGCTCCACAAAGACGGCTCGCGGTTGCTGGTCCGCGAAACGGCGGTCGAGAATATCGGCATGATCGTCATCGCCACGGACATTACCGAATTGCGCTCGTCGCAAGCCCAAGTCGTGCACACATCGAAACTGGCCACTTTGGGCGAGATGGCCGCAGGCATGGCGCACGAGCTGAATCAGCCGCTGGGCGTAATTCAAATGGCGGCCGGCAACATGCTGCGCCGCATCGAGAAACACGGTTTGGACGAGGATTACGCCACCGGAAAACTGCACCGCATTTCCAGCCAGACCGAACGGGCCTCCAAGATCATCGATCACATGCGCATCTTCGCGCGCAGGGACACCCAAAAAACAGAGCGCTTTTACCTCAACAACGCCCTCAACGACGCGATGACGATGATGCGACCGCAATTCTCGGCGGACGGCATTAAACTCCAGGAATTCCCCGGCGGCGATCAACTTCAAACCAGGGGGTCAAAGGTCATGTTCGAGCAGGTTCTGGTAAATCTGCTGGCCAACGCCCGCGACGCGATCCTTGAGCGCTCAAAACGCGAGGACACGGCAATCAGCAAATGTGTTTCCGTTTCCGTTTCGGCGGCAGGCAAAGACGTTCAAATCGTCATATCCGACACCGGCGGCGGCATTCCGGAGGACACCCTTGCCCGCCTTTTCGAGCCGTTTTTCACCACCAAAGCCCCCGGAAAAGGCACAGGACTCGGCCTGTCCATCAGCTATGGAATTGTCCAAGACATGGGCGGCGAAATCCAGGCGGCAAATACGGGCGAAGGCTCCCAATTCACAATAAACGTCCCAATGGCCGCATGACATTGATTTCAAAGGGAAATGGCGGAGGGACAGGCTTTAGAATTACGTCACTAACTCATTGAAAAAATTCATACATTTCTCAGTTTAATAAAAATATACCACACTTCATACCACACCGTGATTTCAAAACGGTACTTTTGGACGTTTTCAAATATTGCCAACATCATCATCGAACGTCTTCACGAATGACGCAAGTTTGGCGACAACACGCTCGATAATCGTTTTTCGCTGCACGATTTTGGGTTTTGTATTGAGCGCCGCCACCACTGTCTCGCGAAGCGGTTCCTTGCCATCGAAATGAAAGCTCTCAATCATCCGGCGGAACCTATCAGGGTTCAGCCCCTCATCTTCACAAATTGCGCTTAACGCACTCTCTTTCTCATCGGACCAAAAAGTAACAAACGCCTCTTGTATGCTTGTCCCGGACGCTCTGTTCGGCATGTGATCCGAAATGAATTTTTCGATCAAGTCGCGTTTGCTGCGCAGCTGCGCCTCGCTTTTCAGCAGGTCCATCACTGCCTTACGCCGTTCCGTGCTGCCTTCGCGAACCTTCGGATCAAGGCTTTTTTCATCATCTTCGATCTGGGCGAGCAAGGCGAGAATGTAAGCGACGTTTATCTCGTCTCGCTGGATCAGTTCCAGTTCGAAATCCACCTCGTCGATGATGGATGCGCCGCCCTCATCTTCTTTCCGCTTTTTCGTCCGCTCGTGAATATCGAGGTACTTGCTTTTGTAGTCCTCGAACGTCTGCGCATCGAGGTTGAGGTCATCAGGCGAAAACTCGGAAAACCCGGTCAGCACATTGCGAATGCGGATAAGGTCGCGGAATGCCTTCACGAACAACAGTTGATCGCCTTCGTCCTCCAGATCGTTCACGCTGTCCACATCAGGCGCTATCGCAAGCAAAGCCTGCACTGCCTCGTTGAACTGGTCGCGATAGGTTTCGTATGGCTCCATAAGAACCACCTCGACCGCATCCTTGTTCGAGAACAGTGTTATCGCCTCATCAGTCTTAGGTTTCAGATTGCGGAAACAGACGATATTGCCCTGGGATTTGAGCTGACTCAGGGTCCGGTTTGTGCGGGAAAACGCCTGTATAAGGCCGTGGTATTTCAGATTTTTGTCCACATAGAGCGTGTTGACCTTCTTCGCGTCAAAGCCCGTCAGGAACATATTGACCACCAGCAATATATCGACGCGATCCTTGTCGCGGGAATCGGCCTTTTCGCGGTTCTTGATCCGCTTTCCGATGTCTTTGTAATAGTTGTAGAAACTGCCGTCTCTGGTCGAATAACTGGTCTGGTACATCGCGTTGTAATCGCCGATATACGCCTCCAGCTTGTCCCGCGAATGTTTGTTTATTTCGGTATCCGGCCCCGCGACGATGTCCGGGTCGCCGATCTCCCCGTTTTCGTCCGCACTGTCTTCATTGGCGGCATAGGTGAAGATCGTGGCGATCCGCAGATCGTGTTCCCCGGCATCGCGCTTGCGTTTGAACGTGTCGTAATAGGCGGTCAGCGCATTCACGCTACTGACACAGAAGATCGCGGTGAACTGGCGGTTATGGGTCTTACGGGCGTGGTTTTCGATGATCCAATCCGCGATACCGTCGATCCGATCGGGGTTCTCGAAAAACTCTTTCACGTTGATCGACGGAACATCCTCGTCGATCAGCGATCCGTCCTTGCGCTTTAGTTTGCCCCAATACTCGACCGAGAACCGCAGCACGTTCTCGTCTTTGATAGCGTTTGTTATGACGTAGCGGTGCAGGCATTCCGCAAACAGGTCTTTGGTCGTGCGCTTGCCCACCGCATTTTCCGCGAGAATAGGCGTTCCCGTGAATCCGAACAGCTGCGCCTTTGTGAAAAACTCGGTAATCCGCTTATGGGTTTCGCCGAATTGAGAGCGGTGGCATTCGTCGAAGATGAAGACGATCCGCTTGTCTTTCACCTCCGCCAGCTTCGCCTCGTGATGTTCGCGCGAAATGGCGGTGTTGAGCTTCTGGATCGTCGTAACTGTCAGGCGCGTATCGCCGGAGAGTTGATCGACCAGCGCCTTGGTGTTGTCGGTTCCGTCAACGCTGCCCTCGCTGAAATGGTTGAATTCCTTGGTCGTTTGATAGTCCAGATCAGCACGATCCACGACAAACACGACCTTCGCCACCTTCGGCAAATCCAGCAACACCTGCGCCGCCTTAAAGCTCGTCAGAGTCTTGCCGCTGCCCGTCGTGTGCCAGATATAGCCGTTCTTGCGCCCCGCCTTCACCCGCTCGAAAATCGCCTCCACGGCGTAATACTGATACGGGCGCAGCACCATCAGCAGCTTGTCGCTTTCGTGCAAAACGATGTATTTGCCGATCATCTTCGAGACGTGGCATTTTTCCAGAAAGGCGTCCGCAAAACCGTCGAGCTGGGTAATCAGATTGTTCTCGACATCGGCCCAATAGAAGGTCTGCTTAAAGTCCACGCGGTGCGG
>CALDZQ010000318.1 GCA_937944035.1 uncultured Neomegalonema sp.
CCCGCCAGCGTCGGCGCGCCGAAGCCGATGACGGTTTTGCAGGCAATCATCGACGGCTTGTCAGAGGCTTTCGCACTCTCAATCGCCGCGCTGACCGCATCCATGTCGTGTCCGTCAACTTCCATAACGTCCCACCCCGCAGCCGTGAAGCGGGTGAGTTGATCCATTGAGGTGGACAGCGACGTGCCGCCGTCGATTGTGATGCCATTGTCATCGAACAGGACGATCAGCTTCGACAGCTTGAGGTGTCCGGCCATATCGATGGCTTCGTGGCTGACGCCCTCCATCAGGCAACCGTCGCCCGCTATGACGTAAGTATGGTGGTTGACGAGATCATCGCCAAACCGTGCGTTCAACATCCGCTCGCCCAGCGCCATGCCGACGGCAGTGGCGATGCCCTGGCCCAGCGGTCCGGTCGTCGTCTCAATACCCGCCGCGTGGCCGTATTCGGGATGTCCGGCGGTCTTTGCGCCGAGTTGGCGGAAATCCTTGATTTGCCCGATCGGCATATCCGCGTACCCAAGCAAGTGGTTGAGCGCGTAAAGCAACATCGAACCGTGCCCGGCGGAGAGGACAAAGCGGTCCCGGTCAGCCCATTCGGGGGCGGACGGGTCCAGCTTGATATGGCTGGTAAACAGCGCCGTTGCCGCATCGGCCATGCCCATCGGCATTCCGCTATGGCCAGAATTGGCGGCTTTCACAGCGTCCAGCGCAAGGGCGCGTATGGCGTTCGGCATCTGAGCGAGCGCGGTATCGGTCATGTCATATTTCCCCGGAGACAGCAGAATCGCGCGAAACTTAACGGGGCAAGCGCGTCAGGCCAATGGGGATTATCGGTTTTTGTGGTCCGGGTGCGAATTTACCCGCGATCAGATGCAATCGGCGGGAGGGTTCGGGACCGCGAGATAGGCATCGGGTGCAATCCGGACAATCCCTTTCAGACCGAGACGCGCGCGATCATCCACCCGCAACTGCCTGATCGCGCGCGCGACAGCATTGAAAATCAAATCAGCATTGCGCCCCGGCGCAGTGATGAGGGGCAGGCCCGGCGTCGGGGCCGTCCAAGCCAGAACACGCAAATCAGAGGCCCACGGCTCGTATTCAAGCATCAACCGCCACGAGACCGCATCCAACGCGGCAATATCCGCCCCGCCCGCCGCCACAGTCCGCGCCGAGTGCAGATGCCCGCCCGATTGTTGGCGATCCTCAAACCAAAATCCCTCCGGCCGCACATGCCAATACGGGGCCGCATAGCCCGATTGCGAGAATGTGTGATTATAGACAAACCGCGCATCCCGAAACGCGGACACACTCTCACGCGGGTCATCGCGGCGCACGACAATCGCGCTGTTGTAATAGCCGGGCCGGCAACCCGCGATCCCGAAATCCGGTGTTCCGGCGAGGGCCGTTTTACCGTGCAGCCACAGCCGGTAGGGCATTCCGCACGTCTGGCTGAGCACGAGATCCGGATGCTGCCAAACGTGAAATTCCTCTGCGTTTTGGGATAAATTCGCGGGGCTGGCGATGCCCGCATCGTGCAGATTCTCACGGATTAATGCCCAATAGCGATTATGCGCATCGGCCAGTTCAGGCCGGGCGTACATCATCAGGCTGGCAATCATATCCCAAGGCTTCCATAAACTTGGCCTTCGCGCAGGGTCCGGCACAGACAGGACGATGTTACCGGAACATCGGTCTTTGCGCGCGCCGCATCCAGCTTTTCCTCATAAAACGGCAGCTCGACCCGCTCCCCCCGCTGGCGCAGACATTCGACGAGACCGTGCAAGGCCCAGACATTGTTGGGATGACGCGCACAGCGGTGCAGCCTGTCATTTAACCCCAGATCGGTGCGATACACCTCCTCTGCCTCCGCATATTCGCCTTCTGCTGCCAACAACGCGGCAAGCGCATGGCGGGGCGGATGCATCCATGCCCACGGCTCGCTGTATTCAAGATCGTCATCGCGGCGGACGCTCTCGCGCAGATGTGTGAAAGCTTGCACGAAATCGCCTTGGTGATAGGCCAGTTCTCCATCCAACATGGCCCCGCCAACACTGAGGATAGCGTGGGCCGTGTTATTGAAAAACTTCCGCTCCGGCGGAACCCGCGCCACCGCCTCGACGAACAGCCCGCGCTGTTCCCGCGCCGCCGCAATCTCGCCCAGCGCCGCACAGGCCACGCCCTTCGCATAATGATGCATCGCGGTCGAGACGCAGTAGATCACCGGGCATTCCGGCATCGGGTGTTGCACAATCTCCCGCCACCGCCCGAACCGCACCAGCACATGCATCTTCATGGAGTAATACCCCTCCATCGTCACCGCGATTTGCGTCCCGGCACGGCATGTCAGAACCTCCCGCGATAGCGTGGCGCATAACGCCTCCGCCGCCTCAAGCGCAGGTCTGTACTGTCCAAGAAACATGCAGGTATACATCATCAGGTGCAGGTTATGGCAGCGGGCGGTGGTGTAGAAATTGAGCGGCCCGGCATAGGCGACATACTTCTCATCCGCCCGTATCGCTTTTTCACTGGCGATTTTCGCGCGCTCGTACTGACCGCACAGCACGTATGTATGCCCCGACATGTGGTTCAGATGCCCCGCATCCGGACACAACGTGGCCAGCATATCCGCCGAGCGCATAGCCCGTTCCGGTTCGTTAGACATTTCGGTGGCGTGGATATGCAAGTGCAGGATCGCGGGATGCTGCGGCGCGCCCGCCGCGTCGTTCATGGCGATGGAGCGCTCCAACACCGCAAGCGCCTCCAGCGTATCGGCATTATCCGGCGGGATACCGCGCTTAACATCCCACAGTTTCCAAGGTGTGCGGGTCATAAGCGCCTCGGCGAATATCGCCATCACATCATGGTCTTCCCGATAAGCGTAATAAACCCGCCGCATCGCCGCCGCATAGGCATCATCCCAAGAAGCAAATTCCGCTTGCGGAACCGGATGCGGCTTTTGAAAGCGCATCGCCAGGGCTTCGACAAGACGGTTTTCGAGATCGCTTGCCGTATGGGCGTATCCGCGCGCCTGTTGGATGTGCCCGTAAGTGAATGCGGTGCAATCAACGGCTTGCGCCTCGCCGAAATCGCTCCAGGCATAGTTATAGAAGGGTCCGGCGGCGTATGCGGCGCCCCAATGGGCCATCACGCATTCAGGGTCATGCTCCAAGGCGCGTTGAAAGCACTTTACACCCTCCTCATGGTTAAAGCCGTAGCACCAGTTCAAACCCAGATCGAACCAGCGCTGCGCTTCTGCCGAGGATGTCGAGACGGCGCGCGTATGCGCCCCCAAATCGAATCGGTCCATCGTTAATCCAGACCCGCTTTTGAAAATATCTCCGGCTATGGGAACAGACTACGCCCAAAATCACCGAATTTGAAGCGCGGAAGCGCATGGCGGGCAATGCCTAACCCCTTTGGAATCATTGACGAATCCGGCCACGGAAACGAAATGGAACAAAAACGCGCTTGACTCGGAACAGCCGTGAACATTAAGTGATAATATGAAGTTAACCTGCTATGATTCTGATATTAAAGGATATATCATGTCACATGATTCCAAAGTTGATCTGCGTTCCGGCCCAAGCGCCATGCTCATCACCGCTGTCGCAACGGCGGCACTGGTTATGGCGGCCGGTCTGAGCACGCCGGGAGCTGCATCCTATGGGGGTGATTTTTCGCGGCCACACTTATTTGAACAAAACACGAACAATCCCGCTGTCACAAGTGTACTGCACCGTGGCAAGCTGCGGGTGCTGTCCGGCGTGGCGTTTCCTGCGCTGGTCCCTGCCCCCATTGATGTCAGCACCATGAGCCGGGACGAACGCGCCAGCCTTGCCGCAAAAATCGGCGTGGAGCATGGCCTGCCGGGTGAGATATTCGCCGCTTTGGTGATGACGGAAAGCGGTTTCAATCCCGCCGCACGCTCCAAGGTCGGGGCCATCGGCTTTGCGCAACTGATGCCCGCAACCGCCCGCGAACTGGGCGTTGACCCGCATGATCCGCTGCAAAACCTGGCCGGCGGCGCGCGGTATCTGAAGCTTCAGTACGACCGTTTCGGCGATTGGTCTCTGGCGCTGGCCGCCTATAACGCCGGCCCCACCCGCGTCGCCAGACTGGGCCGCATCCCGCGCATCCGCGAGACACAAGACTATGTCCGCAAGGTGCTGGCGCGGGCGGACAGTTTTAAAGGCAATGTTTAACGCGACAGCCGATCACTGCTCGCTCTAAAACCAGAAAACCCGCAGCATAAGCCACGGGATTTCCGGTCAGGTTTCAGCCGAAAACCGCATCCCGCACATCTTCAGGCCAGCGCATCGGATCAAAACCGTGCTGGGTGAATGCCGCCAGAACCCAGCGTTCAAGTCCCAGCCGGATACAGAAGGTATGGGCTGGCGCGCCATCGCTGGCGGTGATGTTGAATCTCTCACCAAACATCCGCCCGTGCATTTTCATCGAGCCGCAAGCCAGCCTCAGCGTCCCGCCTTTGCCGTCAAGGACGGGGAGCAGAATTTTGGTTTTTGTATCCGGGGCCATATGCGCGGACGGGCCGGATGCGCTTTCCATATCCAGATCAAAAGCTTGCGCCAACTCACCGATCAGCGGCAGCGCGCGCTTGCGGCGGTTGGCGATAAAACCCTCCGTACCGGCAAACGCGATCTCGCGCGTGGTGAACTCTGACAAGCGGTCAATGTCACAGGTTTCGGGCGACATGTCGCGGGAAACCCGGCCCTGCCACGTGACCGCCGCCCCGGCCGCGTTGATACGCACCCCCTCCAGCACCGGATAAGCCGGACCTGGACAAAGATCAGTCTGTCCTCCGGGGTAGCAAGACTCCACCGCGTTGAAATGATGCAGATAAAGCGCGGCAGCCTTCTCGCTGACCAACCGGGCGAGGCGCAATACCGGGCCGGAATACGCAACCCGTGCTCCGCCACACTCCTGTACCCAGCCGCGACGGATGAACTCCGCGCTCACGCCGCTTTGGTACGGACCGCCATCAACACGCAGATTCCCGGCACAGATTTTCATCCCAAGAGCGGAACACGGCTGTTCACGCTGCAAGCCCCCCTCCGGCGCGACCCGGATTGGCGGACCATTGGAAACCTCAGCGGCCCCGCCTGTAATCATATTCATGTGAAATCCCCCGGTTTTGATGTTCAAAATCTGTAATTCAGAAAGCCCGCATCGCCCCCCAGCGACGTGAAACTGATGACCAACAGCACCGCCGCCGCCACCGCCCATACGGCATTCGGTTTCCAGCGCAGGATATGCGACCGGAATTTTTTCTCTTCGGGCTGCGGATCGCTGCTGATCCATGCCGCGCGCAGGATTTGCTGCGAATTCGGCGCGCACAGCACAATCGCGCCCAGCACCGCAATCGCCACACTCGCCAGCTGCACATCGATATGGATGATATTGACCGCCGCGAAACCACCCGCGAAACCCGCCATCCCCCACATGCCCGACAGCATAGCCGATGCGGCGTCGAGGGTCGGGGCGCGCAGAAGCACAAGGCTGCTGACAACGACGGCCATCGTCATAAACCAGCCCGCCACGCGCCCAGGCGAGGGCAGCTTGAAGTGCTTCCACCCGCTGTCAACGGCCAGCGCAACGCCATGCAACAGCCCGAAAAGGATAAATGTGTAGCCCGCCCCGTGCCAGATCCCGACCACAAGGAAGGTCACGATCACGGGCAGTGCCATAGCGGTCAGCCAGCGGCGCAAGGATGAATAATCCGCACTCATGACCTTGCGGGTATTTCTCATTGCCAGCGGGCTGAACACATAGGTTGTGAAAAACCGCATCATGCTCATGTGCCAGCGCCGCCAGAAATCCGAGATGCTGGTCGCCTTGAACGGCGAGTTGAAATTCAACGGCAGCTTTATGCCGAAGATAAAGCCCAAGCCGACGGCCATGTCAGCATAGCCGGACAAATCGAAGTAGATCTGCAAACTATAGCATAACGCCCCGATCCACGCCTCCATCGGCGCAATCGCAGCCCCCAGCGCAACGCCGTCAAAGACCAGATTGGCATAAGGTGCTATCGCCCCGGCGAGGACCACGGTCTTGAAAAGACCGATCCCGAACATCGTCAATCCCACCGACAAAGCGGTCATGTTGAACGCGCGATCGGTGCGTTGTTTCATCTGCGCGAACATATCGCGCTGGTTCAGCAGCGGTCCGGCGGTCACGCAGGGAAAGAATGTCGCGAACAACGCATATTTGCCAAGGCCGACACGATGCGTTTGCCCCTTCAACGCGTCGATCAGAAAGCCGATCTGGGTGAATGTGAAGAACGACACCCCGACCGGAATCAACAGATCCAGATGCCCGTGTCCCGCGCCCGAAACGCTGTTGATGATGTCGATGAAAAAGTTGGTGTATTTGAAGTAGGCCAGCGCGGCCACGTTTGCGGCAATCGCCGCACAGGCCATAAACCCCGCATTTTTCTCCTGCTGGCGCCGCAACCGGATCGCCGTCCCCGCCAGATAGTTAAACAAGACCGAAACCATCAAAATCGCGGCCAGCACGGGCGAGAAAAAGCCATAGAACACAAGCGACGCGAGTGCCAGATACGCATAAACGCCGTTCCATCCCAGAAAACGGTGTACGAGAATAAATCCGGCGTAACACGCGGGCAGAAACATCAGGATAAACTGAAAGGAATCAAAGCCCATTCCGGCCCCCAACGGAGGCAAAGGCGCGCCTCTTCTCATCAAGTTTCAGGAATTGATCGACGATCCGGCCAAGGCATCGCGCGTTCGCGTGCTCGCCATCGATATAATCTTCGGCCATGCAGCCCGATTTTGCCGGGTCGAACCCGCCAATCACGTCCATCCCGTATTTGCGGGCGAAATCGTCAGTGATCGCCTCGATCCGGCGCACACCGTCGAGATAAGGTGAATCCTGCACCGCATTCCAATAGACCGGATTGAACGGCGGATGCGCAAGCGTGACGCGAACTCCCTGAAGGGTCAGGAATTCCAGCACTTTATCGACGGCAATCACCCCGTTCTCATCAATTTTCGGCGGCTGGTTGCGGCGCTGATAAGCGGCGGACAACGCATCGGCCCGCGCGCGTTGCCGCGTCAACACCGCATCGCGCCGCTCTGAACGGCGGATTGATCCATCCGCAAGCAACACATCCAGTGTCGGATGCTTGCTCAGCGTCGAGATGTGCGGGGCTGCCGGTGCATTAAAGTGGCGGATCACGTTCGCCTTCAACAACGGCAGCGACAGGGACTGTCGCAGGCGCGGGGTCAGCTCTGCGGTATAGGCATCATGCGCGGCAATGCTCAACCGCTTTGCCATCGCCCGGTAATCTTGCAACGCGGGAACCCACAACGTGTCAGCCCGGTCCGCAACCGGCGTGAACAAATCTTCACGGATCGAGATAATCACCTGTTCGGGCAGCTTGCCATAGCGGACAAACATTTCCGGCACGGCAAGGATGTCTTCATAGTAATCGCCCTGGACATGGGCGTTATAGAAATCATCCCCGCGTGCCAAATCCGCATGAGCTTCCTGCCATTGGCTGCCCCCGATAACGGCGACGTAAGGGGCGCGCGTCAGATTCGCGATATGCGCGTGCCGCAAACCGCGTGTCTCGATGTTCAGGTCATGGGTGAGGTAATTTTTACCGCCCGCCAGCGCCTGCCCAACCTCCACGATTTTTTTCTGATCGTACAACATCGGCGCAAAAGCGGTATTGGCGGCCCGCACAGCGCAAAGGCCGACCATAAACACCAGCAACATCAACAGCAGATAGCGCGGGGCCGGATTTGACGTGCCCAGGGCCGATGCGGATTGTGAAGGCAGCAAATCAGCGGCGGCGCGATCTGTCTCACGACGCCCCGCACCAACTCGATCCAACAACCGGCGGTCCGGTCCCCGCGAAAGGCCCGCAGCATCTTTTACAGTCATATCCATAAACCGTGGTCCTGCATAGCCGCGCCGACGATGCCTTATGGATATATCGAACCGCTTGATATTGAGTAAAACCAGCAGCTCAATGGTGAAACATAGCTGATAATAATCCCGAATATTTTAACCAAACGGAATCGATACTTTATACAGAGACAATTCTTTGATTTGAGAAATCCGCCAATAACAGACGCAGATCGGGGATTATAATTGATACATTCGTACCAACCCCCTCTTCGGAGACCAGATCAACCGCCCCGCCATGCGCTTCCGCCAGCAATTTAACCAATGGCAAGCCCAAACCGATGCCTTCGTAGGAGCGACTGAGATGGGAGTCCACCTGGTAAAAAGCCTCAAAAACATAGCGCTGTTTATCGCGCGGGATGCCGATACCTGTATCAATCACGCTCAACCGCACGATTTCGTCCGGTACGGACAAGGATGCCCTGATGGTCACGACACTGTCCGGACTTGAAAAGCGGATCGCGTTATCGACCAAATTCAACAGCATCGTGCGCAGCGCCATCGGATCGAAAACAAGGCCGCCAATCCGCTCATCAATCGCGACCTCCAACCGGACCTCCGCGTCCGTCGCACACGCTTCCAGTGTTCTCAAGACCTCGGCGATAAAGGCGCTCAGATCCAAAATCTTCTCATCCGAGAAGCTTTGGAGGCCGGACTCGATTCGCGAAAAAGAGATCACGGTGTTAACAACCGTCAACAAAGAGCGGCCACATTCATTGATATGCGTGGCGTACTCTGAGGTCTCCTTCGCCGCCGGGTCATTGAGAATAAGCTCGGAAAACCCGATAATGCCGTGCAGCGGGGTGCGCAGTTCGTGACTGAGATTGGTGAAAAACGATGAAGTCGCCAGCCGCGCCGCTTCCGCATATTGCTTTGCGCCGTACAGCTCCTGCTGCAAAATCCGCTGCCCTGTCACGTCCATCGAAACGAAAACCGAACCGTGGAGCGGTGTTTTATTGCGCGTGACCTCGTAGATCGCGCCCTCAATCCCTTTGACCTCCACCGACTCGCCCGCTGCGGAATCAAGTTGCTCGGCGATTTGGTCGATGAGCATTGCCGTGGCATCCGGACAGCGGGCAGCTTTTCCGCGCGGCACGCCGACAATCGCGTCCAGCATGGCATCGAAATGGCTGTTTATGGCGACACATGTGCCGTTCACATCCAGCGCCGCGATTCCGGCCCGCGCGTTTTCGAGGGTCATCGACAGCAGACCCGACTGCGCCGCCATCGCTTTCATGGATTCGGAATGGGCCATCGAATGCCGGATCGTGCGTTCGACCATCCGGGCGCTGAGTTCGGATTTGTCGAGATAATCAGACGCCCCCGCCTCCATTGCCCCCGCATCAATATCGTGCTGCGCCACTGCGGTCAGCAACACCAGCGGCGTCAGATGCCCGGCGTCTCGCGCCATGCGAATAAAGTCCAAACCGCTCCGGTCCGAGATTTCATAATCGACAAAACAAATGTCCACGCCCCCACGCTCCAGCCGCGCGTAGCCCGAATCGTAATCTTCCCACCATTCCAGATCGAAAGACCGCCCCGGAATCGCGTCGATGACTTCCCGCGTGATCCTGCAATCTTCCGCATCATCTTCGATCAGAAGGATTTTAAGCGTATCCGCCATGCCCGACATACCGCTCAAGCCGCACAGACAGTGCATTCGGATGGCAGCACGACAATCGTGCCCCAATAGCGGCTGATGTCTTTCACCATACCGGCAAGCCCCGCGCGCGTCGGCGGCTTTGTGATAAAAGAACTGACGCCCGCCCCATAGCTGTGGATGATGTCCTCTTCGTCCGCCGATGCCGTCAGCACAACCACAGGAATCCGGCGCAATTTATCCTCTTGCTTGATCTGCGAAAGCGCCGCGCGCGCACCCATGCACGGCATGTAGAGATCGAGCACGACCACACCGGGATAGCGTTCTGCGTGAAGCTTTTCATACGGCCCTTCGCGGCGCAGATACGTGAGAAGTTGTTCGCCGTCCCCGACGAAATCGACACGGGCTGCGGGCAAAATCTCCGCAACCGCATGTTCGATCAGCGTCCGGTCATCGGCATCATTTTCGGCAACAAGAATCGTCATCGGGGTTTCATCACGCATGTGCTGACCCCGCTGCGGCTCTGGCGCTGTCTCCACGATCGTTGATCGCTTCAAACGCTCTATCTCTTTGTTTTATAGAAATTTTCTGGCCGGAAAGCCTATCCGCTTTTCTCAAAATCGCTTTATCGGATTCTCTGACGGCGGTAGCGGTATCACCTCTAGCAGTCATCGTGCTGGCTCCGTCAGGGACATCAGAACCGCAGAAAATAAAGCAGGTTGAATAAAATAAGATGAAAATTAGAGACCGGTTGATTGAATCATACAGGCGAATTTTCAAAGATCCGGGATGATTTTTTGAGGCCGCAGGCGCCTCGTTTTGCCCGCATAACAACGCCCTGAGTTGTTTGTACAATGCGCGCGCACGACGCGCCCGTGCAAAGCGCCCCGTTAAGTCGCTAAAACGCGGTTTCTTGTTGCGCATGATGGTGACGAAGCGCCATAAACGCACAGTAGAGTTTTGCTTTCAATAAAGAGGTCACAGTACAATGGAACCGAAAGACGACATCAAAGTTTATTCGCCTGAGTTTATCGCCTTTGTTGCGATTGTCGGCGGGATCATCGTATTTCTGCTGTTCAGACAAATCTGGGGCGATGACGGCCTGATCTCCGGTTACTTCTCCGGAATGCGCATTCTGACAGTGTTGGCCGCCGCAGGGCTGGGTCTGGCAATCGGTTGGATGACATATCCGCGTATCCCGACATTGGATAAGCTGTTCGGCAAATCCGACAAAAGCTGATCTGAGCACCGATCCTCCGCGCCGATAGCGGGGAGGATCAGCGGACCCCCAGATGTTCCCACCGTTCGAGATAGATGCGGAACCAGGGCGTGATCGTCTCCGGCGCATCCGCGATCTCGCGGCGCAGCGCGGGAACAGACGCCCAGCGCACGTCTGACACCTCCGCCGGATTCAGATCGAGCGCAAGGTCATCGCGGGCACTATCGCCCCTGAACATCGTGACCCGCTCATGCTCCCACAATCCGCCGCCCACATCCGCGCGATACTCGGTCACGCCGACCTTTTGCAGCGGCAGCCGACAGCCCAACTCCTCGCCCAGCCTGCGCGATGCGGCATCTTCGGCGCTTTCATCCCAATGCGGGTGAGAGCAGCAGGCATTCGCCCACATACCGCCGCAATGGTATTTGCCATCCGCGCGCCGCTGGATCAACATCTCGTCACCGTCGAAGATGAACACAGAAATCGCCAGATGCAGCGCCCCTTGCCGATGCGCCTCCATCTTTTCGATTTTGTACAAACTGCCGTCATCAGCGATAGCCGGAATAATTGCCACGGCGCTCATAGGCTGTCCCTCTTCATCAATCGCTGCGGGAATACCCCTCCCCCAACGATACCCACTATTATCTATGAGATTGTCCGGCGCAATACGTCAGTAATCCTTCAACGTCACGGCCGGAACCGCCGTGCGCGAGCCGTAGAGTTTGAGAATACCCGCCTTGATAAACGGCCAGCTCAGCACGCCGCCGACAACCACCGTGCCCACCAAACCCGTCTTTAACACCGCCCCCAAGATACGGAAGGTGAAGACCATAATCACGATGGCAATGATCCACTGCACCGGCTTTGCCCAGCGCGCGCCCAACACGGAGCGGGCGTAATCGCTGAGGTAATTGATCGTCTCATAGGCCAGAAACGGCGGCAACCACGCCAGCCCTGTCAGCCACAGCATCGCATGGGGCAGCCGCCGCGACGGGTCAAGCGAGAGGGCGGCGCGGGCGGATTTTCGCGCGGCTTTGTATTCGAGCAGCTCGAATTGCGAGAATGACAGCCATTCGCGGGCCTGCGCATCTTGTGGCTCGTTCTGCACCCACTCAATGCACACGGCGGCACGGCCAAAGCGGTCGCCGAGGCGGCTGCGGATCATCAATTCGATTTGCAGCAACAGCGATTTTTCGACCTCGCGCCCGCTCAGGGCTTGGAACAGGCGATTCCCCTCCTCCAGCGAGCCGTGCTTGACCTCGTAGAGACATGACAGGATTTGCGCATGGGTTTCCATATACGGCATGTCACGCCGGAATGCCCCCAGCGCGCTCTCAACCTCATCTTTGCGCCCCATATTGATGAGACAGAGGATTTCGTCGATGCGCAGTTTCGAGCGCTCCGGCGTCTGCGCAAGGCGGGCGCGGATCAGGCGCAACGCCTGCGCGTGATCCCCCGCAGCCATTTCGATGTCCACCCGCAAGTCCCACGCGGCGGCATCTTCAGGGTTCCGCTCCAAAGCGTCCAACGCTATTTTCCGCGCGGCGGGCAGATTTCCGGCACTCAGAAAGGCCCGTCCGGAGTTGAGTTCTGACATAAAAAGCGCCCGCATTCGTGTTCGATGCGAGCATCTTATCAAGCAATCGCAGAGAAGGCGTTACCGGAGTTTGACGCAGCGGGCGTTGCACACCCCAATCTGGACTTAGATGATGCCTCAGCTGGAACTATGCGCTCCCTCCGGGCGGGCATAGATGCACATCAATCCGGGGGATATTTTATCATACGCCTCCCGGTACAGCGCCCGACAATCGATCAGCACCCTCGGCCCGCATAACGATGCGCGCTGATGCCAGTTGATCCCCGCATACCGATGGAGACCGCCATGACCGACCTGACCGCCGCCGACCTCGCCGCGACTTTTGACGCTTTCAACCGCCATGACATTGACGGCGTGATGAAGCATTTCGCGGATGATTGCGTGTTCTACGCTGTTGCCGGCCCTGAGGTTTACGGCGCGAAAATCGAGGGCGCGGAAGCGATTGCCGCCGCTTTTGTCGGTGTTTGGACGACAATGAAAGACGCACATTGGGATCATCACAGCCACTTCGTTTCAGGGGACCGCGCGATCTCGGAATGGACGTTCTCCGGTACAAACCCTGATGGCTCCCGCGTTGAGGCAGAGGGCGCGGATCTGTTCACCGTGCGCGACGGCAAACTGGTCGTCAAACAGGCGCTGCGCAAGCAACGCCCGCTTTTGAACGCAAAATAACGCATCCATTAACTCAGTCGGGGGATTTGAGTCATGCCGCAGCGTCCTAAACATTGGCCCAAAGCCAGCTATGATCCGCATTACGACCCGATTGTTGATGCGGGACCGGGCCATAACCGCGACTACGCACCGACCTACTGGGTCGATACGGCGGGGCCGGCCCCGGCGGATGACGGGCCGATTGAGAGCGATGTGGACGTGGATGTTGTGATCGTCGGGTCCGGCTATACCGGCTTGTCCTGCGCAATTCATCTGGCCAAAGAGCATGGCATCAAGGCGACCGTGCTGGAGGCCAATAAAGTCGCGTGGGGCTGTTCAACCCGCAACGGCGGGCAGGCGCAGATTTCGTCGGGCCGCCTGAAACGCTCCGAATGGATCAAACGCTGGGGCGTTGATGTCGCGCGCGGGATGCATACCGAGGTCGCCGAAGGGTTCGAGCTGTTCCGTGATCTGATCGGGTCCGGCGAATTCGATTGCGAGCCGCAGGATGGCGGGCATTTCTATATCGCCCACAAGCCCGGCGTTATGGCGCGGTTGGAGAAGGAGTCGGCGCTGCTGAACGACACGTTCGGCTATGCCTCGAAGATCATCTCCAAAGAAGAAGTCTTTGAAACCTGCTGTAAAGATCAGGAAGCCGCAGGCGGGTTGTGGGAACCGGATGGCGTCTCGATCCACGCGGCAAAGCTGGCCTTCGGTTATCAGAACCTCGCCCGCAAGCTGGGTGCAACGATCCATCCCGGCAGCCCGGTGATGAAAATCACGCGCAAAAAAGGCGCCTATCATCTGGTGACGCCGGGCGGTGTGGTTAAAGCGCGTGCTGTTGCGCTGGCCACGGCGGGCTACACACCCCCCGGCCTGGACAAGCACACCAAGCACCGCCTGATGCCTATCCTGTCAAACTCGGTCGTCACACGGCCCCTGACCGATGAGGAAGCGGCGGAATGCGGGTTCAAGACGAACTCGCCGCTGACCGATACGCGTACCTTGCGCCACTATTACCGCCACTTGCCGGACGGACGTGTACAAATCGGCAGCCGCAGTGCGATCACGGGGCGCGATGCCGAGAACCCCAAACATCTCGACCTGCTGCGCGCGGCTTTGGCGCGGAAGTTTCCGGCGTTGGAGGACATTGATCTCGATTATTCATGGTGGGGCTGGGTCGATGTCAGCCACGATATGATGCCGCGCATTTGCAAGCCTGACCCTGAGCATGAAATCTTCTATGCGATGGGCTATGGCGGCAACGGGGTTATGTACTCGGCACAAGCGGGCAAGCGCATGGCGCAGATGGTGGCGGGCAAGGGCGAAGGGCTGGACCTGCCGATCTTCACCTCCGAACTGCCCGGCCACGGCGTGTTGACGCCGTTCCGCCGCTGGGGTCAGCGGTTTATGTACAAATGGTACTGGATGAAAGACGAGAAGTTCGCGGCATGACCAACGTTATCTCATTTCAAAGCGCCCCGCTGAGCGAGTCCGAGCGGGATCTGGCCGACCTGCCGGATCGCGTGGTCGCGGGCAATCCGCACCACGTCACACAGATGCGGTTCGAATCGCCGGACGGCAAGCTGATCGCCGGAACATGGACCAGCACGCCGGGCAAATGGCACGCCTTCATCGAGCGCGACGAATTCTGCGTGATCCTATCGGGCCATTGCCGCCTGATCGACACGGACGGCAACGCGCAGGACTTCCGCACAGGCGACTCGTTCCTGATCCCCAACGGCTTTCGCGGCTACTGGGACGTTATCGAGACAACGACGAAGCATTTCGTTATTCGCGATTTGAGTGACTGATCCTCAGCCGCTCATTGACGGAGCAGCATTTTCAACGGAGTCGTTCGACCGTGAAGTCCGCGTTCCAAGACGTGCGTAAAATACCTGCTCTACCAAGCGATAGGTAATCGCTGCCAGAACCGTGCTGAAAAGCAATGTGATTCCAAAGGCGACCAAGCTGGGAAATGCGGTTCGCACCACCCGCGCAATCGGATAGTGCCACAAGTAAATTCCGTATGACCAAAGGCCGAGGCGGGCGAGAACTGGATGGCCCAAAACCCCCGCGATCCGATTTGGCCCCGGTGCCAGTATCGCAGCGATCAGTAACACGGTCGCAACCTCGACGACGATCACACCTACGGCAAAGCCAACGGGGTCACCAAATGAAAGCCCTACGAACGCCGTCCCCAGCATCAGTAAACATAGAACCGACATGCGTTCAGGCGATCCCGTCAACTGCCACCGCGTCGCCGCCATCAGTGCGCCGAGGAACAAACCGGAAGAATGCGAGAACGGCATATAGAAGACGATCCCCCAATCATATCCAGCCACAACCAACAGGCTGCGGGTTGCTGTAACTGCTAAAAACCCTGCGCCGAGAAGTATCGGAAAAACCCTGGCTGAGAAACGGTTCGCCACCCAGAAAAACAAGGCGATCAACGCGTAAAACTGAATCTCTGCCGCAAGGGTCCACGTATGGATAAGCCAATGCGGTCCTTCACCAAGTGCGACAGTAAAGTTGCTGAAAAACAAGATTGCCGGAAGCATCTCATGTGACGGCAAGGGTACCCCTGATGCGACCAATACCGCCACAGTGACAATCATCACCACAGCGAGCAACGGCCATATTCGAGCGCAGCGGCGGATTATAAAAGCATATGCGTCTGGCAGCCCGAAATTACCTTCACGGCGTACCAAGATTGATGCCGTCAGAAAGCCGCTCAGAACAAAAAAAGCATCGACACCCAAATAAGCGCCCATCGCGCCCGGCAACCGCACATGAAATGCGACCAGGGAAATGGCAAAAATCGCGCGCATCCCATCGATAGCGGGTATCATCTGCTTCATACATTCCTCGCTGGCCACGTTACCAATTCTGCGAGTCACTGTTCGGTATAGGTCTTTCGATTCTGTTATGCATCGGCATAGTTTCTTAATCACAACCTAATCCCAGCATCGGCTGACGCGCAAACCGATAAAAAACCCTCCGCTTTCGCGGAGGGCATAGTCGGGGAGGTAGTTTAGTAGCTTAGCCGCGACGGCGCGGCATGGCTTTGAGTTCTTCGAGGGTGACGATGCCGTCTTTGTTGGCATCCATCCGCTCAAAACGTTTTGCGGCGCGGGCCTGCATATCTTCCAGCGTCACAGGACCGCGTTTGCCCCAGCGGCCTTCGCCTTCGCCTTTGCCTTTGCCGTGCTTGCCCCCGTGCTTCGCATGATGCTTTCCGTGATGGCCTTTACCGCCGTGGCGGCCCTTGCCGGCCATCATTTCAGCCTGCGAGAGAACGCCGTCCGCGTTGGCGTCCAATTTGCCGAAGCGGCGTTCCGCGCGCGCACCTCTGGCCGCTTTCATCTCATCCATTGAGACCGAGCCGTCGCCGTTCGCGTCCATCCGGGCGAAACGGTCCGCTTTGCGGCTTTCGCGGTGCGCCATCCGCGATGCTTTGCGCTCGTCCGGCGTGACGGTTCCGTCGCTGTTGGCATCCATCCGCGCAAAGCGGGCGGCGGCAAAAGCCTGCATATCGGCTTGTGTGATTTGACCGTCCTTATCCGTGTCAATCCGTTCAAACATCCGTTCGGCGCGGGGCATCCGTTCACCCATACGCTCGTCTTTCAACTGCTGATTGGCCGAGGCGGCACATCCGGCGGCAACCACGGTGAGGGCGGTAAGGAGGGTTATATTTTTTACCGTGAGTTTCATGTTATTTCCCATACTCAATAGATTTTTCGTTACGATATATTTCAAGCGCTTGATGCAGATACCACGGCGCAGTACGCGATTTCCGTCGGAACAAATTTCAGCACCGCTTCGCGCCTTACGGATTGGTGATTGACATCGCAGCACCCTGCCGCGAATGCTCACGCGCATGTTCGCCTTTCGCCCTATCGGCTATGTCATCGGCCTGTTCATCACGGTACTCGGCATCGCCATGCTCGGCCCAGCGGCGGTGGACGCGGTGGCGGGCAATGATGAGTGGGCCGCTTTCATGCTGTCCGCAACAGTCACCATCGCCGCCGGACTGGGCGCGGTGATGAGTTGCTCGACGGGTCGCAAGCCGGGGCTTTCGGTTCAACAGACCTTTATTCTGACCGTCATCGCCTGGCTGGTCATGCCGTTATTCGGAACCATGCCGTTCGTGCTGGGCGAGGCGGATATGGCCTTTACCGATGCGTTCTTCGAGGCGATGTCCAGCTTTACCACCACGGGCGCGACGGTGATGGAGGGGCTGGAGCGCAAGACGCCGGGGATACTGGTCTGGCGCGGGTTGCTGCAATGGATCGGCGGGTTGGGGATTGTGGTGGTGGCGATTGCCATTCTGCCGGAGCTGCGCGTCGGGGGGATGCAGCTGTTCAAATCCGAAGCCTTTGATACATTTGGCAAAATCTTGCCCCAAGCGGCGCAGATCGCCAAGCAGCTGTTCTACATCTATATCGGGCTGACCATCGCTGTCCTGCTGATCTACGCCGCCTGCGGGATGAAGCCGCTCGACGCCTTTGTTCATGCGATGACGACCATCGCGACCGGAGGGTTGGCGAATTACGACAACTCCTTCGCCGCGTTCGAAAACCCGCTGATCCATTATGCGGCGGCGCTGTTCATGTTGCTGTCCGCCCTGCCCTATGTACGCTTTATCCAGCTTGCCCACGGCGCACCCAAACCGCTGTTGCGCGATCCGCAGGTGCGGACATTCCTGAAGATGATGGCGATTACCATCACCCTGCTCGCCCTGATGCGCTGGCAAGAGACGGGCGAGATCGAGCCGAGCATCCGTGCCGCCGCGTTCAATGTAGTCTCGATCACGACCGGCACGGGCTACGCTTCCGAAGATTACGGCCTGTGGGGGCCGTTCGCGGTGACGCTGTTCTTTATCATCGGCCTGATCGGCGGGTGTGCAGGGTCAACCAGTTGTTCCGTAAAGATTTTCCGCTATCAAGTGCTCGGCGCGACGGTGATTGCGCAAATCCGGCAAATCCAGAACCCGTCCGGCGTCTTCCGCGCCCGCTATGACGGACGGCCCATCTCAGCCGATGTGCTGTCGTCGGTGATGGCGTTTTTTCTGTTGTTTCTCATGACCTTGGCGATGATGACGCTGATGCTGAGTTTTATCGGGCTTGATCTTCTGACCGCCCTGTCCGGCGCCGCCGCCACGCTGGCGAATATCGGGCCGGGGCTGGGTAAGGAGATCGGGCCTGCGGGCAATTATGCCGGCCTGCCGGACAGCGCGAAATGGGTGCTGACGATGGGGATGTTCGTGGGCAGGTTGGAGCTTTTGAGCGTGTTTATTCTGCTGATGCCGCGTTTCTGGCAAAGATAACAGTGCATTCTCAAGAAGCTGAGGCGTTATTGAGCGTAAGGTTTGCAGCGATACGATCACCAAGCGCAGGCATCGCGGCGATCAGGCCGGATACGCCGGGGCGGGCTTTGTTGTAAGCGATTGCCCCGCCTGCGCGGTCGGTGACAACGCCGCCCGCTTCCTCCAGCACCAGCTGCGCCGCCGCGAGATCCCACTCGCTGAGGCCGTTCAGGACCACAGCGGCATCCCAGCGCCCCGCCGCCACCAGCGACACGCGATAGGCGATGGAATTGACATAGCCGCGCTTGCCGCCCGGCGGGCCGCTGTTCCAGTTTTCGTCTTTCCAGACAGACTTGCGTGTCAGGACCGTCGCATCCCCGAATGCTGCACAGCGATCAACGCGCAGCGGCTGTCCGTTCAAGGTCGCGCCGCCGCCTTTAATCGCGGCGAAAGTCTCGTCGGTGGCCGGGTTGAACACGACCCCCGCGACGATTGCACCCCGCCATGCAAGGGCCGCACTCACCGCGAATTCGGGCTTTGCGTCGATAAAGGCGCGGGTTCCGTCGATGGGATCAACGATCCAGACCGCATCGCGCTCAAGCCGCGAGGGATCATCCGCGCTTTCCTCGGACAGCCAGCCATAGCCGGAACGCGGCCCGATCAGGCGCTCGTGCAGCAGTTTATCAGCGGCATAGTCGGCCTCTGTCACCGGACCTTCGCCGGGTTTGTCCCATTTCTGAGGGTCTTTGCCTAAATACCCCATGACAAGTGCGCCCGCGTCGGCGACGGCGTCTTGCAGCAGGGCAAAATCAGCGGCGAAATTGGGGGTTTCAGGCTCCGGCAACGCTACAGCCCTCGATCAGCAGGGTCGGGACGCGCAAGGCTTTGTCTGTGGGCAGATCGTTCGCGGCCTCCATGCCGGCGAACATCTCGATCAGATTGCCGACCACCGTTGCCTCGGTCACGGGATAGGCGATCTCGCCGTTTTCGATCCAGAAACCGCTTGCGCCGCGACTGTAATCGCCGGTGTTGGCATTGATGCTCGCGCCGAGCATTTCGGTGACGAGGAACCCGTCGGTGATGCCCGCGATCATCGCTTCCGGAGAACGCGCGCCGGGGGCAAGCGTCACATTTGAGCTGGTCGGGCGCGGAGTGGAGCCGACGCTGAAAGAAGCCGAAGCCGTGGAGGCCATCCCAAGCTGGCGCGCGGTGGCGCAATCGAGCAGCCATGACCGCAACACACCATCTTCGACGAGGCTGAGCGGAGCGCTTGCCAGCCCTTCGCCGTCAAACGGGCGCGAAGCGATGCCGCGCACCGTGAGCGGATCATCGGTGATCGAGAACCCCTTCGGGAAAAGCTGAGCGCCCATCTTATCGATCAGATAGCTGGACCCGCGCGCCACCCCGGCCCCGTTGATCGCGCCCAAAAAATGACCGAGAAGCGAGGTTGCGAGGCGTTGTTCAAAGATCAGCGGGACTTTCTTTGTCGGGGCTTTGCGCGGGTTTGTGCGGCGCACAGCGCGCTCTCCGGCTTCGATGCCGATTTCGGCATTGCCGCGCAAATCTTCGCGCCAGCGCGTTGTGGCATAGGCGTAATCGCGCTCCATCCCCAGTCCCTCGCCCGCGATAGCCGAGCAGGATACGCTCCAAAAGCTGCCCTTGCGCGCGCCTTCAAACCCGTTGCTGGCCGCCATAGCGACCGCGCTGCGCCGCCAGCTTGCGGTGGAGCCTTCGGATTTCTCAACACCATCGACGCCCCGCGCCGCCGCATCGACTTCAAGCGCCGCCTCACGCAAGGCATCGGGATCAGCATCTTGCGGATCGCACAGATCAAGGTTCGGGAAGGCGGTGGCGAGTTGTGTGGGGTCGGCAAGGCCGGACCATTCGTCTTCGGGCGCTTCACGGGCCATTGCCACGGCGCGCTCAACCATTTCCGCAAGGGCATCCGGCTTATTGCTGGATGCAGAGACGCAGGCTTGTTTTTGCCCCACCAACACGCGGATGCCGACATCGAGCGTTTCCGAGCGCCCGATCTCCTCAACCGCCCCGTCGCGCACAGATGCCTCCAACCCTTCGGTCATCGCGGCGGAGGCGCTGGCGTGGTCCGCGCCGGATTTGCGCGAGAGATCGAGTAAACGGGCGCAAATATCGGTGAGATCGGTCACGGCACACTCCGGTGGAAAGAGGTAATACTGGTCTGGGATGTGTAGCGCATTCTCCTGAGAAATCACGTTTAAAACCTGTCTTGGCAAGACTGCACCGCTTTTTGGATGAGCGCCGACGCCGCCACCAACCGCGACCCAAAGAAAAACACGATCCCGTTTCCATAGGTGATTCGGCTTTATTTACTCACGAATAAAGAGAAGTCACTGCCTTTGCGCACTTAATCCGTGTAAATACGAACCCTTTTTATGTCGAAAACGACAGTGCGATAAATGCCATTTGCACAACCTTTAAATTTCAAATTAAATAAGTATCGGGTCGGGGGCAACTGGCGAAGGAGCCTCTACAATGTCTGAAAAGTTTTACGACAATCAAACTATTAGTGCTGAGATCGAAAACATACTCCAAGTAGCGATTGACAGTGGTATGCATTATACTGCGGAATTTCTGCAACATGCAGCGGCAGCGGCGGAGTGTGAAATACCAAGTAAGATTGATGATGAAACAAAAACGATATTTCCGTTGTCTATGAAGGGAATTATCCATTAATCCTGCAATGATGAAAGACATCATCGGCAGCCGCGCGTTTTTAGATTCTCTATATGAGCAGTCAGTACCTGTTGATATAGATCAACTTTTTGAAGATGTGCGGACAACTTACGACCTGGCGCACATCGTATATCACGCCACCAACGTTAAAGGTCTGACCGAGAACGGTCCCTATCTGCGCTTAACGTATTCTGATGTGTGGGTGAACCGCTATACAATAAAAAACTACTTCGCCATTGATCCGGTCATTGAGGCCGGTATTCGCAATTATGCCCCCTTTAATTGGGATATACTGGACTGGACCGGCAAGGCGAGGCGCGATTTTCTGGGCGATTCAGCAAAGCACAAGGTCGGACCAAGCGGCATGTCCGTTCCGATCAGGGGTGTGAACGGACAACACGCTATTCTCTCCGTCACCAGTTTTCAGGCGCCCGACACTTGGAATAAATTTCTGCGCAGCTATATCGGCGATTTCCAGATGCTGGCGCAATACATCCATCAGGCCATCATCCAGGCTGAGGGGGTGGACAGCAAAGAACAGATCACCCCGCTTTCCATCCGCGAACGTGATGTTCTGACGCTGTGCGCGCGGGGGGAAACAACGGACGAAATCGCAGGACAGCTGGGTGTGAAGGAGCGGACAATCCGGGCCTATATCGAGAGCGCGCGGGATAAGCTGAATGCCAAAAACCGCATTCACGCGGTCGCCAAGGCGATCGGCCGGGGCTTGATATTACCACCATAAGTACCTGCACTTAAAAGATGTATATTTTAGTGTTTACGCGTTAAGATGGAGACTGCTAGGCTTCCTAAATCGGGAATGTCTGGAGTATGTATCATGATACGCGAAATTATCGGTGTCGATGTGAACCGCAATCACATCGTCCTTGACCAAATGTTCAACGCGCGCAGGCGTTTGTTCAAGGAGCGATTGGAGTGGGATGTCAGAGTTGATGAGCAAGGGTGGGAGCGGGATGAATACGATCACGCGAGTGCACTGTACCTGATTTCGGTAGACGACAGCGGCACGCATCAGGGGTCGTTGCGCCTGCTGCCCACCACGGGCGAGACGATGTTGCGGGATCATTTCAAGACCGTGTTCGACGGGATCGAGATCAAATCGCCGGACATATGGGAATGCACCCGGTTTTGCGTCGACAGCACCGGGGAAACCAATGTCACGCTCAGCGGGGTTCAGCGGGTGACGACCGAATTGCTGCTGGGCATCTGCGAATACGGCCTCGCGTCCGGGATCAGCAAGATCGTCGGTGTCTTTGACCGCAGGATGATCCGTATCTACAACCGGGGCGGCTGGGCGCCGGAGGTCGTGGGGCAAAGCGGTGAAGGGCGTGAAGCGGTGTATCTGGGCGTTTGGGATGTGACCGAAGCCAATGCGGCGGCAATCCGCAAAGCGGGCGGGTTCAAGCGGGCGGTGCTGGAGCGCAGCCGCAAATCGCGCCGCCCCTCAGACCGTGCCGCGTTCGCGTAGGGCGTCAACCAATACAGCACGGACAGCATCCATCGGCACGTCGCGTTTCACGAACGTATCGCCGATGGATCGCGCCACGATGAAGGCCAGCGCGCCGTCCACCACTTTTTTGTCCTGCCCCATCAGCCTAATCAGCGCATCCGCATCCGGCAAATCGCCTTCAATATCGGACAACCGCCACTTCATGCCCATCTGCGCCAAATGTTCAAGCACCCGTGACGGGGTTTCCTGACTGCACAGGTCCAGCCGCGCCGACAGCGCAAACGCGAGGCCGATGCCGATCGACACGCCCTCGCCGTGCAGCAGGCGTTGCGAGTAGCCCGTTGCCGCCTCCAACGCATGGCCGAACGTGTGGCCGAGATTGAGCAAAGCGCGCTCGCCATGCTCTTTTTCATCCCGCGAGACAACGCCCGCTTTGGCCGCAACCGAGCGGGCGACGGCCTCGATCCGCAGGGATTTGTCGCCATCACGCAAGCCCGGTCCGGCCTGCTCAAGCCACTCGAAAAACGCGGCGTCGCCGAGCAGGCCGTATTTCACCACCTCGCCGTAACCCGCCAGAAACTCGCGGCCGCTGAGGGTGTCGAGCACATCGATGTCGGCCAGCACCAGCTTTGGCTGATGAAACGCGCCGATCAGGTTTTTGCCCAGTGGTGAGTTGATGCCGGTTTTGCCCCCTACCGAGCTGTCCACTTGCGCCAGCAGGGACGTGGGGATCTGGATAAAATCAACACCACGGCGCAAGATTGCCGCCGCGAACCCGGCCAGATCACCGATGACGCCGCCGCCGAAAGCGATGACAACATCGCTGCGCTCGACCTGATGGGCCAACAACCCCTCGACCACATGCTCCAGCGTGGCCCAGTTTTTCGACCCCTCGCCCGCAGGCACAATGATCGCCTCGCTGGCGATGCCCGCCGAGGATAGCCCCGATTGCAGCGCGGCCAGATGCAGCCCCGCCACCGTCTCGTCAGTGACGATCACGGTGCGGGGGCGTTTGAGAAACGGCGCGCAGAATGCCCCCGCTTCGGCCAGCAAGCCGCCGCCGATAATGACATCATACGCCCGCTCGCCCAGCGGCACATGGACGGTTTTGCGGGTGATGCTCATGCTTCTCTCTCCACCAGATCACCGCGTTCGAGCAGCGCGCCCCGGATTGCCTCGACGGCAATTTCGTGCGGTTCATCGCGGCTGTCGATAACAATGTCGGCCTCCGCATAGATCGGATAGCGCGTTTGAATCAGCTCATCGAGAATCGTGCGCGGATCGCCTTTGTTGAGCAAGGGGCGGTGCGCGCGTTTGGCGGTGCGCCTGACCAGAACATCAAGATCGGCGCGCATCCAGACTGTCGTAGCCCGTTCAGCGAGGAGCGCGCGGGTTTCATCATCCATAAACGCGCCGCCGCCCGTGGCCAGCACAAGGGGCGGTGTCTCAAGCAAGCGCGCGATCACCCGACGCTCGCCCAAGCGGAACTCAGGCTCGCCGTGGACGGTGAAAATATCAGCGATACTCATGCCGGCGGCGATTTCAATCTCGCGGTCGGCGTCCTTGAACGGGGCGGAAATGCGCGAAGCGATACGGCGGCCAATCGCGCTTTTACCGGCCCCCATCAATCCGACCAACACGACATGTTTGTTTAGAATCCAACGCGATTGCATGTGGTGTTGATCTTTCGCCATAATTACCCGTCACCACGAGGCATACGCGAGGTGGAACAACGCGCAGACACCATGTAGAGAGATCGTCAGATATACGTGATCGATCTCTTTAACGCTATAATTATGCTGTGTGTGCAATGAAAGGGGAATGCGGTGGGCCGCTTCTTCAGGTTTTTGGTTCTTTTGCTGCTGTTGGCTTTGCTTGTGGCGGCCATCTATATAGTTATTGCGGATATTCCGCCGCCAACGCGAGAGTTGGTGCAGGAGGTACCGGATGAAGTTTTGTTCAAATCGGATTAAACCGATTCACCGCGCGCTCGTCACGGCCGTTCTTTTGACAGGAACGCCCGCATTCGCGCAGCAGGTTTTGCTGGGGCAACCCGAAGACGTGCAGGGCAATAACGAGCCTGTCACCGTCGATCCGGGCAGCGCGTATGATGGCGATGGCGGGTTCAGCACCGATATTGGCTCAAGCAGTTTGGAAGCGCCCTCGGCGGAGGCGGCCGGCCTGCAAGGGGCCGCCGCGCTTGGGCTGACGCAGGATATGTGGGGCGGGACCGACGGGGCCACCGCCATCGCCCTGATCCAGGAAGCCGCGCCGTCCGGTCTCTACACGGTCAACAGGCTGGTGCGTAAAACGCTGGTCGCCGGGGCCACTCCGCCGGAGAATGCGACCGGGATGCTGGCGCGCCGTGCGGATGCGCTGGTCCGCTTTGGTGCGGCTGAGGACGCGTCGAGTCTGGTCAGCGCCGCCGGAAACAATCTTGACGATGACTTGCGCCGCAGCCGTGCGGAGGCCGCGCTGATTGTGGGCCGCGACGAGGTGCTGTGCGGCAAAGATATGCTGGAGCCTGGCTCGCCCGCCGATGAGGACGGGTTCTGGACGACATTGCGCGGCTATTGCCTTGCCCAAACGGGCGACAAGCTGGCCCCGGTGGCGATCAGCGCGATGTTGGAGCTGGGCAATATCAACTCGCTGGATGCGCCGTTATTGGAAGCGCTGGTTGATGAAAGTCTGGTCGATTACGTCTCCGTCCCCCATGCCAG
>CALDZQ010000319.1 GCA_937944035.1 uncultured Neomegalonema sp.
GAATTCCGGCGACAAGCAGTAGCCCCGCGTCGCGGTTGGCGCGGAAAAGCCGCAAGCATTGCGCACCGTCATCGATGTCGAGCGCGCGAAGCTGCCATGCGAGGTGCAGGGCGTAAGGGGCGAGGAAAATCAGCGTGTAGACCGGCAATCCGGCGGTGAGCATGGCAATGCCCGCGAAGATCACGGCGGCGGCGTAAAATCCCGTCAGCCACTCGCGGGTGCGGGTTCCGAACCGCAGCGCGGTGGATTTGACGCCGATGGCGATGTCGTCCTCGCGGTCCTGATGGGCGTAGATCGTGTCGTAGCCGATGGTCCAGCAAATGCCGCCGATATAGAGCCAGAGCGCAGGCCAGCCGAGCGATCCGGTATGCGCCGCCCACGCCACCAGCGCGCCCCAGTTGAAGGCAAACCCCAGAAAAAGCTGCGGCCAGTAGGTGATGCGCTTCATGAACGGGTAGATCACCACGAAGATCAGTGAAGCGAAGGCCACGCCGATGGCGGTGGTGTTCATGGTCAGCAGAACGGCGAGGCTGACGAGGCACAAGGCGGCGGTGCAAATGGCGGCTTGAGCCACGGTGATCGCACCGGACGGAATCGGCCGCGAGCGGGTGCGCTCGACCTTGGCGTCTATGCGGTGGTCAACGATGTCGTTCAGGCAACATCCCGCCCCGCGCATGGCGACGGCCCCGATCAGGAAGGCGGCGGCGAGCCAGAGGTCGAACCAGCGAAATCCGGTCGTCACGCCCGCCAGTGCGAGGGCTTGCCAGCAGGGCAGCAGCAACAGCCACCAGCCGATCGGCCTGTCCGCGCGCATCATCCGAAGGTAGGGACGCCAGCTTTGCGGGGCTTTTGTATCGACCCAACTGCCCGTTACGGCATCGGCGACTTTGATGTCAAAGTTGACCAAATTGCCTCCCAATCTAACCCGAAATATGCCAATATGCCCAAAACTGAAGCAATAACGCTGACTTGAACCGAGAACATCTGCCAAAAACGCTTCGGAGGTTTTTCAACATTACTAATTATAGAGCCATTGTCAGCTTCAACTCCAATCATTGTTCCATCACCAAGCTGCTCGACAATGGAACCATTGTTAGCTTTAGCTCCAATTATCAGACTGCCAGATCTCTTCTTATTACTGTCCATACCCAGCACTTTGCGTATAGAATCTATTATAAACTTCATCATTCCTCTCACAAAAATTACGAACGTTAAAAGCCTTTGCCAGCCATGACATTTCTCCCCGTTCGGTGCAGAAAGGCCAGTATGAGCGAAGCGATGCCAAAAATCAGGCTTTATATTGACGCGCCCCTGGATGAGGGCGCGGTTTTGGCGCTGGACCGGGGGCAGTCGAATTATCTGGTCAACGTGATGCGCCTGTCCGAAGGGGCGGCGGTTGAGGTGTTCAACGGGCGGGACGGCGCGTGGCGGGTTGTGTTGAGCAATGCCCATCGCAAGGCGGCGGAGCTGACCTGCGAGGCGTTGCTGCGGGCGCAAACGGTGTTGCCGGATATTCATCTGCTGTTCGCGCCGATCAAGAAGGCGCGGACCGATTTTATCGTTGAGAAGGCTTGCGAATTGGGCTGTGCCAGCGTCCGTCCCGTCATCACGCGCTATACCAATTCGGAGCGGCTGAACCTTGAGCGCCTGCGCGCGCATATGGTTGAGGCGGCGGAGCAGTGCGGCGGGCTGTCTGTGCCGGAATTGATCGGGACAGCCCCGCTGGAGTCGGCTTTGCGGGGCTGGCCGGAGGGGCGGTTGCTGATTTTCTGTGACGAGGCGCGCGATGCGGGGCCGCTGCCGGAGGTGCTGGCCGATGTGCCGCGCGGGACGGGGGCGGCTGTGCTGATCGGGCCGGAGGGCGGGTTCTCGCCGGAGGAGGCGGCGCATCTGCGCGGGTTGCCGCAGACGCGGGCGGTGACGCTCGGCCCGCGTATCCTGCGCGCTGATACCGCCACCGTGGCCGCGCTGACGCTGACGCAAATGGCGCTGGGAGATTGGGGCGGATGAGGAAGCCGACACCGGAGACGTTTCACAAGCTGTGGGCGCGGACTTTGCCGCGCGCGGCGATGATCCGGCTGGGGTTGCTGGCGGCGGCTGTTGTCGTGGCGGCGCTGCTGGCGGGGGTGTTGGGGATCGGGATGTCCGCGATGGAGGTGCTGGTGCTGTATGTCGGGGCCGAGACGCTGTTCAGCGCGTGGCACAACCGCAAGCCGCCCGATGTGCCGGACGAGGAGGCACGGGCGTTGGAGGCATTTGCGCTGGAGCCGCTGGGCGGGCTGGTCGGTGATGCGCGCGAGCAACTTATGCAGGCGCGGCGGGGCGTGGGACGCGATGCGACGATGTATCGGCCGCTCGACCGTCTGGTGCGGGTGACGCGAAAGCTGGAGCGGCGGCTGGCGCTGGAACCCGCGCTGCGGCCTGAGCTGAACCGCACGCTGACCCGCGAGTTGCCGCTGGTGGCCGCGACCGCGACGCAGTATGTGCGCCTGCGCGACGAGCCGCTGTCCCCTGCGCAATCGGGCAAGCTGTTGAGTGCCGAGGGGGTCTTGCGCGAAGCGGCGGATCGGTTGGAGGCGCTGTCGGGAATGAACGCGCGGCCCGATGGTCCGATGATCGGGGTCGTGCGGCTGGATGCGAATGCGGAAGTGCTGGCCGATTATATGGAAGCGGATATGGCCTCGGTGACGGGCAAGGCGGTCGAGTTGCGCGGCGTTCATGCGTTGGAGATGGCCGCGAAGAACGCTGCGCCTGAGATGTCAGAGGCGATGCTGGCGGCGGCGCGGGTGATTGAGGCGGATGCGGGGTCGGCGGCCCCTGCCCTGCGCGGGTTTGCGGCGGATACGCTGCCCGGTCTGCTGCGCGATGCGGGGGATGAGGCGGGGGATGCGGCGCTGCTGTCGGCGCTGCGCGGCCTGATAGATGAACAGGCGAAGGCGGAGATGGCATGAGCGGCTTGCAGGAGAATGCGGAGGCGATTGTTGCGGTGCTGGCGCTGATCGCGCTGTTGGCGGTGATCGCGGCGGTTTACTTTGCCCGCAGCGCCGGAACACTGCGCGCGGCGGTGGAGGACTGGCGGGGCAAGGGCGAGGCGAATGCGGCACGGTTGAGCGCGCTGGAGGCCGAACTGAAGGGTGCGTCCGAGCGCAAGCTGGAGTTGGAATACGCGCTGGCCGAGGGCAAAGACGCGCTGGATAAGGCGCTGGCCACGGCAGCGGAGGAGCGCACCGCGCTGGCCGAAAAGCTGGCGGCGATGGATGCGCGCGGGCGTGAAGAGCGCAAGGCGGCGGATGAAAAACTGGCCCTGCTGCAATCGGGCCGCGAGGAAATGACCGTGCAATTCAAGGCGCTGGCGCAGCAGGTGGTGCGGGAGCAGGGCGAGGATTTCAAGAAAACCGCCGAAGAACGGCTTGGCCTGATCGTCGGGCCGTTGAAGGAAAACCTCGGTAAATTCGAGGGCGAAATGCGCCATGCCCGCGAGGATGCGATCAAAGAGCGGGCCGCGCTGAAACAGGAAATCACCTCGCTGACCGAGCGCAGCGCGCTGATCTCTCAGGAGACGCAGAATCTGACCAAGGCGCTGCGCGGGGACAACAAGAAACAGGGGACGTGGGGCGAGGCGATCCTTGAGCGGTTGCTGGAAACCTCCGGCCTTGAGGAAGGGCGCGAGTATCGGCGGCAAGCCTTTGCGCGGGA
>CALDZQ010000320.1 GCA_937944035.1 uncultured Neomegalonema sp.
AAAACCCGCCAAATCCCCGTGCGCACATGCCTCGGCATAACCTCCCCGTCGCCTGCCATAAGCAGCAGCGCGGCAACCATCCTAACCAGCGCGTCGCGGTGGCGGTCTATGGCGAGGGTCCAGTCCATGTCGTGCTCAATGAGTCCTTTTGCGATACCAATTCAGCACCAAATAGAACTATTAAAGAACAAATGTCAAGCGAACGCTTAATTTTTATGATCCATCGTGCCTGTATCGGGCACATCACCCGCGAACACCAGCCCCGCCGCGAAAGCGGCAAAGCCGAGCATCACCACCGCAAGCGTCTCCGGCGCATCGCCATGCAGCAATGCAACCGAAAGCGCACCAAGCGCCGCGCCCGCGCTTTGGCTGATGCTGAACAACACCCCAGCCGCCGCGCCCAAAGGCTTCGGGACAGTGGCGAACATTAGAACCGGCGCGGCGGCGAATAGCATCCCAAGGCCCAACGAGAACAGACACATGGCGAACATCATGCTCGGAATGGTAAGCGATTGCGCCGCTGTGAATATCAAAAAGACGATTGCGCCCGAAACGCTCAATGCTGTTCCGGTTTTTGTCAGTCCCAGCGGGCTGGCATGTCCGGCCCAGCGGTTTGCGATGGTCGCACCGAGGATGTACGCGATAACGCTGGCCCCGTAATAAAGGCCGTAATCCTGCGTTGCGACGCCGAAGCGCTCGATGAAGAGATAAGGACCGATGGTGATATAGGCGAATAACCCCGCAAAAGTCGCCCCGATCGCCAAGGCAAAGCGCAAAAACACAGTATTGCGCAGCAACCGATTATAGCGCCGGAAAGCCAGCGCGAAGTTGAACGGTGCGCCGCCCCCACCCTCCGGCACAGAGCACCGGACCATCACGCTGGCCATCAGTCCCAGTATGGCGAGCAGCAGAAAATTTGCCCACCATCCGGCAGCCACATGTATCCACCCGCCCAGCAATGGTCCGACAGCCGGGGCAAGGCCGATGGATGCGCCGTACAGGCTCAGAATTTTCACCGCCTGCGGGCCACGGTAAAGGTCACGGATCATGACGATGCACAGGACTGATGAAACGCTGCCAACCGCGCCTTGCAAGCCGCGCAGGGCGATCAGCACCTCAATCGTCGGGGCGGCCATGCAGAGCAGACTGGTGACAGCGAACAGCAGCAACCCGATCCATAAAACCCTGCGCCGTCCGTAATGGTCCGCGAAAGGGCCAACGAGAAACGGACCGATGGCATAACCGATGAAATTGACACTCATGGTCAGTTTCACCATCCTGTCGGTGGTCCCGAATACGGAATCCAACTCAGGCAGGCTGGGCGTGTAGAGATCGGTAGAAAGAATGCTCGCCCACATGGCGAGTATCAGAGCGGCGGGGGTGCGCCAGCCGATACGGTCACTCCCTGCTGCGCGTGCCTCAGCCGGTCTACTTTCCGTCGCAGAATGGTGATCTTGCTCGCTCACAGGAAACTTTCGCGCCGCCGAAAAGCCATCTACAGCGTTTGTGCAATTCTTGAATCACGCAGAACGCTGTAGTCTCATGTTTTTCACGATTTCCGATTCGCAAGGTCTTTCCGCCTTGCTCGAAATCGCTCTAAGGGTTTTCCCGCGTGGATCATAATCCGCACGGACAGCTTTCACCTAAGTAATTGCCGGGGCGCGTTGCAACAGTCTTTTGCACCCCGGTACGTTTTTACGCGGGGGGCAGTTCCGACACGACCTCACCCCGCTCGCGGGCGGCGAGCAAGTCCGTGAGCCAATCCGGGTCCATTTCCGGTACGGAGGAAAGCAGCAAATCAGTATAGGGGTGGTGCGGGGGGCGGAACATTTCGGCCTTTGGGCCTTGCTCCACAACCTTGCCATGCTGCATCACCACCACCTCGTCCGCAATGGAGCGCACTGTCGCCAGGTCATGGGTGATGAACATATAGGCCAGCCCCAACTCGCTTTGCAGACGGTCCAGCAGGCGTAAAATGCCCTCGGCGACAAGCTGGTCGAGCGCGCTTGTCACCTCATCACAGATGATGAATTCAGGCTCCGCAGCCAGCGCACGGGCAATGCCGATCCGCTGTTTTTGCCCGCCTGATAATTCTTGCGGATAACGGTGGCCAAAAACATCCGGCTCCATCTCGATCATGTCGAGTAGCGCGTCAACGCGGTCCTTTTTCGCCTTACCCGTCAAGCCGAGGTAAAACTCGACCGGCCGGCTGATGATGTCGCGAATCCGCTGCTTGGGGTTCAGTGCGGTATCGGCCATCTGATAAATCATCTGCGCCTGACGCAGCTGGTCTTTGTTTCGCTTTTTAAAGCTTGGCGGCAGGGCTTTACCGTTGAAAAGTATCTCGCCTTCTGTCGGCGGTAAAAGGCCCGTGATACAGCGGGCGGCGGTGGATTTGCCGGAACCGGACTCGCCCACAACAGCAACGGTGCGGCCCTTATGAATGTCAAAAGACACCCCGTGAAGCACCGGAACAGGACCATAAGATGCCGAGACATTGCGCAAGCTGACCACGGGTGTCGCATCCGGTGCAGGGGCGGCTTTCGCGGCGGATTTAAAGCTGCGCACAGCCCATAGGGATTTCGTATATGCCTGCGTTGGCGCGCTGAGCATCGTGCGCGTGTCGGCCTCTTCAACCAACTCGCCGTAGCGCAGAACCATAATTTTGTCAGCCATCTGGGCCACGACCGCCAAATCGTGGGTGATATAAATCGCGGCAGTGCCGAATTGATCGACCGCATCACGGATCGCGGCCAAAACCTCGATCTGTGTCGTCACGTCCAATGCCGTGGTCGGTTCATCAAAGATGATAAGGTCAGGGCGGCAGGACATTGCCATTGCCGTCATCGCGCGCTGAAGCTGTCCACCGGAAACCTGGTGCGGATAGCGGAAGCCGATTTCATCGGGGTTGGGCAGTTGCAGGCGTCGATAAATGTCGGTCGCATCCGTATCGGCCTCGGTGCGGTTCATCACACCGTGAATGACGGGTGCTTCTGAATACTGGTCAATCAGGCGATGCGCGGGGTTAAAGCTGGCCGCCGCCGACTGCGCCACATAGGCGATTTTCTTCCCGCGCAGCTTGCGGCAATAGGCGACGGATGATTTCGCGAGGTCCGTCCCCTCAAACTCGATCGACCCGCCGGCAATGCGGCATCCATCGCGTACATATCCCATCGCGGCGAGGCCCATCGTTGACTTGCCCGCGCCGGATTCGCCGATAAGCCCCAAGACTTCACCGCGCTTCAGTTCAAGGTCGACGCCTTGGATGATCGGCAGCCAATCGTCGCCTGTCTTACCGTCAATACGGATATTACGCATCCGCAGCAAAATATCATCGCTCATCGGTTACTCCTTCAGGCCGCTGGAGCGATGCAGCATCCAGTCCACGACAAAGTTTACAGCAACGGTCAATACCGCAATCGCGCAGGCCGGATACAGTGGGATGATCTCGCCAAAGCTGACCAGCGTGGCATTATCTTTCACCATAGATCCCCAGTCAGCGGTCGGAGGCTGGATGCCAAGGCCCAAGAAGCTCAGCGCGGAAATGGACAGGAAGACAAAGCAAAACCGCAGACCGAATTCAGCGATCAGCGGGGCGGTTGCGTTGGGCAGGATTTCCTTGCGGATGATATGAAACAGACCCTCACCCCGCAGGCGGGCGGCTTCGACATAATCCATAACCACGATATTCATCGCAACGGCGCGGGTCAGTCGATAGACACGGGTGGAATCCAGCAGAGCCATAATTGCGATCAGCGCGGCCGTATACAGCCACGGTGAGGGATTATCCATCTGCCCGATCCAGGTGTTTGCAACGGTCAGGAACAACAGGGCGAAAATGATGTAAGGGATCGACATGAGTACATCAACGATACGCGAAATGATCTGATCGACCCAGCCGCCGAGCGTTGCCGCCAGCATCCCTAGCAATCCGCCCAAGGTGAAGGCAAAGAACGTGGTCATTAGAGCGATGCCAACTGTGTTGCGTGCAGCGTAAATCAGCCGTGACAGCAAATCACGCCCCAGATTGTCCGTGCCCAGTAAAAACTCCGCACTGCGCAGCTCGAACTGATCTCCGACGATCTCACGCTCGCCATAAGGCGCAATCACAGGCGCGAAAACCGCCACGATCACGTATATCGCAATCACGATCATTCCCAGCCACGCCGTGATCGGCGCGGACCGGAAAGCCCGAAGCGTTCGTTGGCGTGCGGTCTCCTGCGCAACGCGCGGCGCTTCCGCGTCGGCTGAGAGGGCTGAGGGATCTGAAATATCGGTCATGCGAATCTCTCTGAGGCAAGGCTCATTTCGGGTGCAGCAAGCGCGGGTTCGTCGCTATTGCGAGAATGTCGGCGATCAGGTTCAGCAGGATATACGTCACCGCAAAAACAAGGCAGCAGGCTTGTACGACGGTGATGTCGCGTTTGGTAACGGAATCAACCATCAACTGCCCAAGGCCGGGATAGGCAAACACCACTTCCACCACGACCACACCGGTGATGAGGTAGGCAAGGTTCAGGGCGATCACGTTGATGATCGGCGCGAGTGCGTTCGGCAGGGCGTGTTTGATGATAACACGCCACGGACTCATCCCCTTCAACCGCGCCATTTCGATATACGGCGAGGCGAGCAGGTTGATAATCGCGGCGCGGGTCATCCGCATCATATGCGCCGTAACAACCATTGTCAGCGTCAGCGCCGGAAGGAAAGCGCGGTCGAGACGGTCTGCGAGGCTGGATTCAGGCGAGATATTGGCAATAGACGGGAAGGCGCGAACTTCTTTGGTTATCGGATTCCAATTCTCGACACCCATGAAGCCCATCACCATGTTGATGATCAGGCCGATCCCGATCAGAAGGAAAACGACCGGAATCAACGGAGACTTATTAATCTTAAAGTTCTCCTTCATCGCGCCGTAGCCCTCAACTGCAATCCACAATCCCAACAGACCGAAAGGTAAAGCCAGACCGAACGGGAAGCCGACAGCAAGAAGCAAAATCAGGATGTAAGCGACGAAGAATTCCGGGAAGGAAATCGTGCTCAGGGTGAAAACGTTGACGAAGCGGTCGAACCACGTATTGCGGAAAAGGGCGGCCATCAGGCCAAGAACAACGGCAAGTGGCACGGCGATCACGGCGGCATAACCGGCCAGAAACATCGTGTTGGCAAACCGGCCGGAAATCAGCTCTGAAATTTCGCGCTTGCTGGCAAGAGACTTGCCGAAATCACCCTGAAAGACCCCGCCAAGCCAGCTGAAATAGCGTTCGACAGGTGGCTTATCGAGACCCAACTCCTTGCGGAAAGCTGCAACAGTCTCCGGCGTTGCGCTTTGGCCGAGAATTTCTTGTGCCAAATCACCGGGCAGCATCTCCACAGCAGAAAAGATAACAATGGAGATAACAAGAAGGGTCAGCAATCCAAGCGCCAATCGCCTCAACGCCATACTGAGAATGGGGTGCATCCTGCTTCGCTCCGTTTACTGTCGAATTGGCTCTACGATAACAGGCGGGACATATCGCGCAATGCGTAACCTCAATTAGTTCTCAAAGATTGCGTGAAATCAGAAATTTCTTCGTTGTTTCAAAAACATCTTTAGGCTTTTCCGCGTGAATCCAGTGCCCCGCACCCTCAATCCGCTCAATTACCGCTTTAGGGAACAGTTGCCGAATCACATCATCGGAAGATGGATCAACATATGAGGATGCCCCTCCGGCCAGAAAAAGCGCCGGACCGTCATAGGGCGCAGATGCGTCTTCATTCCAGCCGACCAGATCAGGCATTGCGGCGAGCAGTACCGCCAGATTTGAGCGTGGTGTGATCCCGTCGCCGGAAATACGCAAATTCTGCATTAAAAACCCGCGCATCACAGGGTCGGCGACTTTCCCCTTCAGCGCGGCATCGGCGGCCTTGCGGGTGCGCACTGTCTCAAGATCTAGGCTTTGTAAGGCTTCAATCTGCCCCGAATGGCTGTGCGTATAGGCGACGGGCGCAATATCGGCGATGATGGCCCCCGCAACACGGTCGGGATAATCCAGCGCCAGCCGCATCGCCGCCTTGCCGCCCATCGAATGCCCGAACACACTGGCGTATCCGCCAAGCTCGCGGGCGATAAAATCCGCCAAATCAGCGGCCATCGCCGCGTAAGACATGTCTTCATCCCACGGGCTGTCGCCGTGATTGCGCATATCAACGACGAAAACATCATGCGTTTCTGCAAAGCTCTTGGCCAGCGTCCCGAAGTTACGCCCCTGTCCCAACAGCCCGTGCGCCATAACAAGCGGTATCGGATTCGCGTCGGCTTGCGCCGCATAATGCGTGAAGTGCAAAGGAACAGACATGCGCGAAACCTTGTTGAGCAGTATCGCCTCACCGTAAACCGCCCGCGACAGCGCGACAAGCGGCTGTTGCTCCTGCGGGAAAAACCACTATGTCAAAGCTATGAAAACAAACCAACGCTCATGATCCGGTACGCCCTCAAGTGCAGCCAGAGCCACAGTTTTGAAATGTGGTTTGCCGATAGCGCGACATATGACACGCTCGCGGACCAAAAACTCGTCTCCTGCCCTGATTGCGGTTCCACCGAGGTGAAAAAAGACATCATGGCGCCCGGTATCAGCTCAGCCAAGGGGCAGGAGGCGCAAAGCCTGTCCCCGCGCGCGATGGCCGAAGCAATCCGCAAGGTCCGCGCGCACGTGATGAGCGAAACGACCGATATGGGCCGCAAATTCCCTGACGAGGCCCGCCGGATGCATGAGGGCGATGTCGAACCCCGCCCGATACGGGGCGAGGCGACACCGGACGAGGTAAAATCCCTCGTCGAGGACGGCATCCCGATCCTCCCCGTCCCGCCGGAGCCACCGAAAGAGAATTGATTACAACAACGTCATTAACGCCGTTTTCAGCACCGCCATCGCGGGTGGCATGGGATCACGCTCTACCATCACCAGTCCGATGCGGCGTTCGACCAGCGGTTCCTCCAACGCCAGACGTATCGCCCCCTTCGCGATGGGCAGGCTGGTGGCAAGCCGCTCCGGCGCAATCGTCGCCGCCGCCCCGCTGGCAACTTGCGCAAATGCCGCTGTAAAAGCGTTCGTCTCCATTACCGGAACAGGCGCAGCGCCGATTTGCAGGAAAACATCATCAATAATCCGGCGATTGTTCATATTGCGGGTCAGCAGGCACAGCGGTAATCCTGCCGCCTCCCGCCATGTTGCCGCGCCTTCCAGACGGGGGGCCATCGCCGCCGGAACCAGCAACACATACCGTTCCTCATACAGCGGATCGGTGCGGAAGGAGTTGGTGATGCCATCTTCATCCAGATACGTGACCCCGGCATCCAGCGAGAAATCCTCCAGCCCCCGGCGAATATCCGACGAGGACGCCGATACAATTTCCAAACTCAGTTCAGGGTGCAGATTGCGAAGCGCGGCGGGGACATCGGCGGCGAATGTCAGCGCGGTCGGCACCGCTCCAATGGATAGTTTGCCCGTGAGTGCGCCTTTCATCAGGTCAATTTCCTGACGCATCCCTTTCGCATCGGCGAGCATCTTCGATGCCCATTTCAAAACAATATCGCCTTCTGCTGTAAAGCCCAGAAACCGGTTGCCGCGCTTGACCAGCGGCACACCGAAGCTGCTCTCCATGTTGCGGATACGCCCTGAGAATGCGGGCTGCGAGATGCCGCATTCATCCGCTGCACGCGCGAAATGTTGATGCCGCGACAGTGCGACCAACAACTGCATATCCCGCAAATCCGCCATCAGGTAAGGGCTGAACAGAAGATAATGCGGTTTTTGGCGGGATCGGTAAGTGTCATCTCGCACCAGCCCCATTCCTGATTTTGAAATCCCGGCTTGGCGAACTTATAGGCATTCGCATTCAGCGCGGCGCAATACGCGGCGACATCATCTATCTCGATACGAACCGCGCCTCCGGGGCTGGCATCACCGTAATGTTCGGAAATATGTAATTCGCACTCACCCAGCCGCACCCCCATGTAGAGCGGCGCGTCAGGCCCGAAGCGATGCTCGAAGCCGATCTCAAAACCGAGAAAATCTAGGTAAAACGCCCGTGCCGCAGCTTCGTCAAAGCTGCGCAAGATCGGGACGGGAGGCTTGGCATTCATCATGGCGCGATTCTTTATGATACGGAACCGCGCCTGATTATCACAAGACTCAAGCGATTTCGAGAAAAGCCAAGCGTGAACCCGCTCTCCCCGTAACGCGAAAAACAATCGCGCATTCTTTTACAGAGTCATTCCAGCGAAGGCTGGAATCCATTTCCCAAATATCATTGACGATCAAGTTTCTGAAAATGCATGGATTTACTAAACGCACACAAATACAGAAACCAAAAATACTCAGTAATGGACTCCAGCCTTCGCTGGAGTGACACTGCTTATTATAATCCTGGCCTGATTTGAACCAGTCCAGGCGCTCTAAGTTTTGTTTGGTCGCGCAATTTATCCACCGTTACTATCGCACAATCAGATCGCGAGATACTGGTGACGCAGTGCCTCGTCGTTCAACACTTCCGCCGCGCTGCCGTCAAAAGCCACTTCGCCCGTGTCCATGATAACAGCCCGATCCGAGAGTTTGAGGGCCGCGACCGCGTTTTGCTCAACGATGATCGTCGTGAT
>CALDZQ010000321.1 GCA_937944035.1 uncultured Neomegalonema sp.
CCCCCGCCACCGATGGGCGCGATCACCGCGTCCAGTCCCTCGACCTGCTCATGCAGCTCGCGCGAGCACGTCGCCTGTCCCGCGATCACGCGGGGGTCGTTGTAAGGATGCACGAAATCCGCCCCGCTTTGCGCGACCACCTCAGCAAAAACGGCCTCGCGGGAGGTTGTGGACGGCTCGCACTCGACAACAGTCGCGCCATAGCCGCGCATCGCTTCTTTCTTCGCTTCAGGCGCGGTGCGCGGGACGACCACGGAAACCGGAATGCCGCGCCGTCCGGCGGCATAGCTGAGCGAAAGGCCGTGATTGCCAGAAGAATGGGTCGCGACGCCTTTGGCTGCCTGCGAATCGCTGAGGCCGAAAACCGCATTCGACGCGCCGCGCACTTTGAACGCTCCGGCTTTCTGGAAGTTCTCGCATTTGAAGAACAACTCGGCCCCGGTCAGTTTGTTGAAATATTCCGAAGTCAGCACGGGCGTGTAATGAATGTGCGGCGCAATCCGTTCATGCGCCGCGATGACATCGTCGTAAGTCGGAAGCTGAAGATCAGTCGTCATTGACACCCTCACGCCGCTTGCTGCTGTGGGACAGCGGCTGTTTTGCGATAGTATTCTTGCGCGGCGATAACGCCTGAGCCGAGTTTCACAGGATAGTTCAAATCCGCCATCGCCATCTCAATCGCCGTCAGTCCGGACAGGGCCATAACATCCGTCAACGATCCCAAATGCCCGATGCGGAAAGCTTTACCGGCCATCTCACCCAGACCGACACCGAAAGATACACCGTATGTATCAAAAGCATGATTGGTCAACACGTCGCTGTCAAAGCCGTCCGGCACATAGACCGCGCTGACAGAATCCGAATAAAGGTCCGGCGTTTTCGCGCACAGTTTCAACCCCCAGCCGCGAACGGCTTCCCTGACACCTTCGGCAAGGCGGTAGTGACGGGCGAAGACATTTTCCAAGCCCTCCTCCTCAATCATCTTCAGGCTCTCGCGCAAGCCGTAGATCAGTTGCAACGGCGGGGTATACGGAAAGCCGCCCTTCGCATTGGCGCCGGCCATATCGCGGAAATCGAAGAAACAACGCGGGCATTTTGCGGTTTCGGTTGCCTTCATCGCCTTTTCGCTGACCCCGACAATCGCCATTCCGGTGGCCAGCATAAAGCCCTTTTGCGAGCCGGATACCGCGAGGTCGACGCCCCACTCATCCATGCGGAAATCCATCGACCCCAGCGAACTGACGCAGTCCACATACAACATTGCGGGGTGGCTGGCGGAATCCATTGCCTTGCGCACGGCTGCGATGTCGCTTTTCACGCCCGTCGCCGTCTCGTTATGCGTGACCAGCACGGCTTTAATCTCGTGGTTTTTATCCGCCGCGAGACGATCCGCGAAAATATCAGCGGGCGCGCCCGTGCCCCATTCGCACTCGACAATCTCAACGTCCAGATAATGCCGCTGACACATATCAATCCAGCGATGCGAGAACATGCCGTAGCGGGCGACGAGAACCTTGTCGCCGGGCGAGAGCGTATTGGTGATCGCCGCTTCCCAGCCGCCCGTGCCGCTGGAAGGGAAAGTGATGACATGGCCGGTCGCAGTTTTGAAAACCTTCTTCACGTCATTGAGCACAGGCGTAAGAAGCTCCACGAAATCGGGCGCGCGGTGGTCGGTTGTCTGAATGCTCATCGCATAGCGCAAGCGATCGGGAATATTTGTCGGGCCGGGAATAAATACGGGGTTCTGAGTGCTCATAGCGCATTCTCCAATATCCTGTTGTGGGCAAGAATACAGCAGCACAAGGATTTTACAATTTTTCTGAAAAATATTTTCATAAATACGATATTATCTAAAATAGCGTTGTTTTTTATGATATATTGTGTTTTTCAATTTTAAGAATAATAATTCCAAAAATCGATATACCTCGCCTGATCCACATAAAATCCGAATCAGAAAGCGCCCGCAATGGCATCACCCGATACGCCAAAACGCCCCCGTGGCCGGCCCCGCACCACCACCGCCGAAACACAAGGCGGGACGGTGCAAGCACTGGATCGTGGCATGACGTTGCTGTCCCTGCTGGGCAAGGATGGCAAAGGCACACTCAGCGATCTCGGCTTGCGGGCGGGGATGCCACCCTCCACAGCCTATCGTCTGCTGACCACCATGCAGGCGCACGGCATGGTCGCGTTCGACGAGACGACACAGGAATGGATGGTCGGCATCGAGGCATTCCGCCTCGGCAGCGCCTTTATCCACCGCACCAACCTCGCCGAAGCCGGGCGCGAGGTGATGCGCCGGTTGATGCAGGAAACGGGAGAGACCTCAAACCTCGCCATCGCCGATGACGGCGACGTGGTCTTCATCAGCCAGGTCGAGAGCCAAAACCCGATCCGCGCTTTTTTCAGCGCCGGAACGCGGGGCCATATGCACGCCTCAGGCATCGGCAAAGCGCTGCTGTCCGAAATGACCCGCGAGGAGGTGGAGGGCATCCTCCAGAAGAAAGGACTGCCGGAATTCACCCCCAAAACCCTGACCACACCAGCGGCGCTGTTCAAAGATCTTGAACAATCACGCCTGCGCGGCTGGGCTTATGATGATGAGGAGCGCTATGGCGGAATGCGCTGCGTCGCGTCGCCGATTTACAATACATATGGAGAGGCGGTCGCGGGCATTTCCGTCTCCGGCCCGACCGTCCGGTTTCCGGACCTCTCCGTACCGGAACTTGGCCCGAAAGTCCGCCTCGCCGCCGCTGAAGTCACCCGCCGTATCGGGGGGGTCGTGCCGGAACGGGTTTCACTCTGACGCGGCAGCCCGCTGGTCTCGGTCAAGGCCGTTCCACCAGTCGCGATAGGGTGTATCCGCCGGATGCGCGCCGGAAAAATCGGGCGCGCCGTCATCCCACCAGACCGGACCGCTTTCGCCCAGCGCCGTTTTCGTTTCACGCACGACCGCTTTCAATCGCGCCTGATCCTCAGAAGTTTTCGCAGAATTGGACTCTATTCGAGACCTCATCAGCAGTTTTATCAGCCGCTTGCGCGCGCGATCTTCGAGATTCGGGTTGGTATTCCGGCGCAATTCGCCACGCCCGACATTGTAGCGCCCGTCCGGAGTGACGGGCCTGTTCGCCCGTTTGCCCACAAAAACCCGCTTACGCGGCGCGGCGCGGGGCGTCTGAAGCGGCCCAGAATATATCTGTAAGCCGTTGATCCAGTTGCGTTAAACCGGACTTTGCGACCACCACACAGCGCGCCACACGATCCGCTTGCTCACCCGACTTGCGGGCAACCGCACCAGCGAGCCAGATCTCTGTATCACCGACAGCGGCCACTTCATTATTCATCCACATCACACTTCACTCCATACACGCTAAGTTCACTTGTAGGACTCAAGAGCAAATCTTACGCCGGAATGCCGGATGCTGGACGCACATACCTCAAAACACAAAATAAGCGACCGGCCGAGGGTGGGAGAGGGCTGCGCTTCGCGCAGAACGCGCCCGCCCGTGGGGGCGGACGGTCGCGTGCCTGTGCTGCGCACAGGCTTGCCTCTATTCATTTTTCATAAAGAAATATACATATGATTTCACTCTATGCAGGGCAACCATTCTGTGCAAATGATGGAATCACAAAAAAGGCCCTGCAAAAAGCAGGGCCAAGGTAAGTGACAATTTACCAAATCAGGGTTAGCGTTCGTGAACGATTGCTAACCCTGATCCTTTAACAAGGCTAATCGCACGTTCGCAATCCGCTTTGTTTATGTATCCTTCGCCGGAGTTCGCCACTTTGAAGTGGTTTGCTGCGTAAAGGGTCCAACGCCATTCATTAACGACGTCTTTGTATAGGACATAGTACATGTCTGAAAAATCCTTTCTTAGATCAGACGAGAAGTTTAACCGATATCTATTCGAATATCGGCATGATGGTTCGGAATGGGGTATCGAAATTGTAGCTCGTTCACCATCTGACGCTCATGAACGCCTCAAGTCGCTGTCTTGGGCGCGCTATCAGGGTGAAATCAAAACAAAAATACCTATTCCTGCCGGAAGCATGATTCAGCGAATCATCTCACGATTTAAATAGGTTAGCACTCACGTTAAGAGAGTGCTAACGAATTAATCACGATTCGTTCATTTTTATTAGAAAATTGTTAGTATTTTCAAACAATCGAAGTCCCCGCACGATGGCGGGGCTTCAATCAACTCAAATTCTGGCTGAGATCAACTACACCCGTTCGTGCCGCCGCACGAGTTACACTTCAAACACGCGCCGTTGCGGACCAGCGTGAAGTTTCCGCACTCGCCACAGGCATCGCCCTCGTAGCCCTTCATCTTCGCCTCTGCGACCCTGTCCAGCACCTTCGCACTGGCGGAGGCGGAGGCCGAAGCGACGCGCTCAACAACGGGGCTGCTGACCACCGCAACCGGACTGACCGACTCGACCGCCAGATCACCCGCGAACCCGTCCGGCACACGCGAGCGCAGAAAGCCGGGCGAGGCGAACTGCTTGAGAATATCCACCGCAGGTGTCGCCGTTTTGCGGGGAATACCATCCGTCGCGCCGGGATCATCCGCTTCGCCCTTGCCCAGCTCATCAAACCGGACACCGCCGGTATCGACATGGGCAAGATCGCTGCGGTTCGCATAGCTGACCGCCAGCTCGCGGAAGATATAGTCAAGGATCGAGGTCGCGTTCTTGATCGAGTCATTCCCCTGCACAATCCCGGCAGGCTCAAAGCGGGTGAATGTGAAAGCGTCGACAAATTCCTCCAGCGGAACGCCGTATTGAAGGGCCAGCGAGACCGCGATGGCGAAGTTGTTCATCATCGCCCGGAACGCCGCGCCTTCCTTATGCATATCGATGAAGATCTCGCCGAGGCGGCCATCCTCGTACTCGCCCGTCCGCAGATAGACCTTATGCCCGCCGATAATGGCTTTCTGGGTATAACCCTTGCGCCGTTGCGGCATCTTCTCACGCTCGCGCGAGGCGACATCGCGGTAGATGATCTTCTCGACAATCCGCTCCGCCAGCGCTTCGGCACGGGCCGCTGCGGGGCGTTCGCTCGACAGCGCCTCGGCCAGATCATCCGCATCCTCATCATCCGCAATAAGCTGCGACGCCAGCGGCTGCGACAGTTTCGAGCCGTCGCGGTAAAGCGCATTGGCCTTCAGCGCCAGACGCCATGAGAGAATATACGCCTCCTTACAATCCTCAATCGAGGCGGAGTTCGGCATATTGATCGTCTTCGAGATCGCGCCTGAGATAAACGGCTGCGCCGCCGCCATCATCTTGATGTGGCTCTCCCACGAAAGATAGCGCTTGCCGATTTTGCCGCACGGGTTGGCACAATCGAACACCGTCAGATGCTCGTCCTTCAGATAAGGCGCACCTTCCAGCGTCATCGTCCCGCAAGCATGGTTGTTCGCGGCCTCAATCTCGGTTCGGGTAAAGCCGATGGCCTTCAACAGATCAAAGGTCGGATTGGACAGCGACGCCAGATCAAGACCGAGCGTCTTGGTGCAGAATTCCTCGCCGAGGCTCCACTGGTTGAACGCGAATTTGATGTCGAAAGCCGATTTCAGCCCGCCCTCAATCGCGTCAAGCTGCGCGTCCTCGAAACCCTTGGCACGCAAGCTGTCATGGTTGACGCCCGGCGCATCTTTCAACGTGCCATAGCCGACCGCGTAGTTGATAATCTGCTCGCTCTGCGCCTCATCATAGCCCAGCGTTTTCAGCGCGGCGGGGACCGCCTGGTTGATGATCTTGAAATACCCGCCACCGGCCAGCTTCTTGAACTTCACCAGCGCGAAATCCGGCTCGATCCCTGTCGTATCGCAATCCATCACGAGGCCGATCGTCCCCGTCGGCGCGACAACCGAGGCTTGCGCGTTGCGATAGCCGTGCTTTTCGCCCAGCTTTACCGCACTGTCCCACGCCTTCGTCGCCGCTTTGATAAGGCGCTGGTCGGGGCAGTTGCCGTGGTCGAGCGGCACAGGGGCCGTGCGCAGCTTTTCATAGCCCGCCTTCTTGCCATAGGCCGCGCGCTGGTGGTTGCGCATGACGCGCAGCATCTCATCCGCGTTCTCTTCATAGCGCGCGAACGGCCCAAGCTCTCCGGCGATCTCCGCCGAGGTCGCATAGGATACGCCCGTAAGCACAGCCGACAGCGCACCACAAAGCGCGCGGCCCTCGTCGGAGTCGTAGCCCAAGCCCATCGTCATCAGCAACCCGCCGATATTGGCGTAGCCAAGGCCCAACGTGCGGAAATCATAAGATCCCTGCGCAATCGCCTCTGACGGAAACTGCGCCATCATCACCGATACTTCGAGCGTAAGCGTCCACAGGCGAACCGCGTGTTCGTAGGCTTTGATGTCAAACTTGCCTTTCGCGGTCTTGAACGCGAGCAGGTTCAACGAGGCGAGGTTACAGGCCGTATCGTCGAGGAACATATACTCCGAACACGGGTTCGATCCCCGGATCGGGCCGGATTTCGGGCAGGTGTGCCAGTCATTGACCGTGTCATGATACTGGATGCCCGGATCGGCGCAGGACCACGCGGCATGGGCGATCTGATCCCACAGCGTCGATGCCGAGATCGTCTTCGCCACTTTGCCGTCGGTCCGGCGGATCAACTCCCAATCCTTGCCTTGCTGGGCCGCTTTGAGGAACTCATCGGTCACGCGGATCGAGTTATTCGCGTTCTGGCCCGCAACCGTCAGATAGGCGTCCGAATCCCAATCGGCTTCGTAGGTCGGGAATTCGATCTTCTCATAGCCCTGCTTCGCGTATTGCAGAACGCGCTGGACATAATTGTCAGGAATACAAACGCTGCGCGCCTCGCGGATAGCCGCTTTCAGCAGCGCGTTTTTCTTCGGGTTGAACGCGTCATCAGCGTTGCCGTCCCAGGACTTCACCGCCGCCATGACGATATTGAGATGCTTTTCATGCATCTTCGATCCGGCGACGAGGGCGGCAACCTTCTGTTCCTCGGTCACTTTCCAGTCTACGAACGCCTCAATATCAGGGTGGTCAGCATCAACGATCACCATCTTCGCCGCGCGGCGCGTCGTGCCGCCGGACTTGATCGCGCCCGCCGCCTTATCGCCGATCTTGAGGAAGCTGAGCAGGCCCGAAGAACGACCGCCGCCCGACAGCGACTCGCCCTCACCGCGCAGGTTCGAGAAGTTGGTCCCCGTGCCGGAGCCATACTTGAACAGACGCGCCTCGCGGACCCACAGGTCCATAATCCCGCCCTCATTCACCAGATCATCGGTGACGGATTGGATGAAACACGCGTGAGGCTGCGGATGCTCATAGCTGGATTTCGCACGGGTCATTTCGCCCGTTTTGTAATCCACATAATGGTGGCCTTGGCTCGGCCCGTCGATCCCGTAGGCCCAGTGCAACCCGGTGTTGAACCATTGCGGTGAGTTCGGTGCGGCCTTTTGCTTGGCCAGCATCAGCCGCATTTCATCAAAATAAGCGCGCGCGTCGGATTCGGTAGTGAAATATTTGCCTTTCCAACCCCAGTAGGTCCACGCCCCGGCCAGACGGTCAAACACCTGCCGTGCCGTGCGCTCGCCGCTGAAACGGTCTTCCTCGGCCAGCTTGTCGAGCACCTTCTCATCCGGAACCGACCGCCACAGCCACTCAGGCACGCCCTTTTCTTTGACCTTTTTCAGCGCGACCGGCACGCCCGCTTTGCGAAAATATTTCTGCGCCAGCACATCACAAGCAACCTGCGACCACGCTTCGGGCGCCTCGACATCATCAAGCTTGAAAACGGTGGACCCGTCGGGATTGCGAATCTCGCTGGTGGTCAGTTTAAACCCGATGCTTTCATAGGCATCTTTATGCTCGACAGTATCAAGCCGTTGAATTTTCATAGTTGCTCTCCCCGGATGTGCGCGCTCACATCCGGGCGGCACTTATCGTTCAAATTTCAACCCAGCGAATATTACCTGAGAAGCAGAATCTTTAACCACTTCTGGTCATTCACAATTTACGTTTCGGCGTAGAGCCGGACGGCAATGCACACTATATATAGGCATACGCCTGCCCGACACCGCAAACATTAGTGTCGGGAGGCTGTATCACGCAAGCGGAAATTTCAGAAAAATTCGTTAACGGAATGATCCCCTGAACAGGGAATACTAACGCCTTGCCATGCCTTCGATTCCGGTTTTTTTGCACAGGCTGTGGATAATAATTTCACCACCCAACACGCCATTCGTTACCGAAAATTAACGGTTATGACCCATTAAACTTCGCATATTGGAGCAGACTGCTGGGAGTTGACGCATGAACGATCCGATCATCTTTTTGACCGAACCGGCTGAGTCTCAACGGACACAAATCACCACAGCCCTGCGCCGGATACCTTTTGTCACGATCAGCACTTTCGAAACATTATCCGCGATGCGTAAGGGGATGCGGGTGCGTCACCCGGATCTCATCATCGGACCGTGGGCGCAAGGGGGCGAAACCCTTCTGGCGGCCCGTTCCACAATGGCCGGCAGCGCGGAATGCCGTATTGTGCCAAAGCTTCTAATGCTGACAGACCGGATTTCACCCGCGCGGATTTCCCTTGCCCGGCAAGCGGGCGATGCCGAATTGATTCCGTCCGCACCGCTCGACTGCAACGGCCTCTACAACCGCGTTCTCTTGACACTGCGCGGGGCAAGCGGCCTGATTGATGCGATGGATGATGAAACCGATTTTTCTGCGGCGCTGGAGCACCTGCCCGCCCTCAAACGCCGGCTCGCGGCATAACCGACGTTCAGTATACCGCGTCAAATCAAGACAGTTTTGCCTAAATTCTAACTGATTTCTGTTTGGATAGAGACCCCGCCTTAACGCCCCGCGTTCTACTGTACGGCTTCGGGACAGTGAAATCGGGGGATTTCCAATGACAGACGGAACAGGCGGCGTTCATCCGCATACTATGCGGATTGATGAACGGATTTTAAAGCATCTACTCAGCGAAGCTGTTGATATGCTTGAAGAATCGCAGACACACGCACTTATCGAGCGCTCTTCGCCGACGACAACGCATGTTTTATCGCAAGCGACATGGCAACTCACCACGACCTGCACATGGATTCTGGGCGAGCTGACCACGGCAGGAACCGATGCGGCGGCACGGCTCAAAGCGCCCGCGCCGATCTTCGCGCGCAAAACCGAGCCGCTATCCGAACAGCTCGAAGCCTTCGCCGCCCGCGTCGCACGGCTGCACCAGCGCGCTTGCAAGCTTGAAGAGCTGTCATGCGGACCGTTGGTGACGACCGAGCCGCGCATCGAGTCATCTCACACACGAGACGCCTCATCGCACAGCGCCACCATCATCCAGATTTTCGGCGAGGGCGAAATCAAGCCGCAGCAGGAAAATCCGATCCAAAAGAGCCAGCTCCGGCTGGCTTGGGCGCTCACGCAAAGGTAAAGCCTTGCTCGAAAGCCTTGTTCACGCCCGATTTCCGGTTAGAAGAGAGGGTGATATGGCGTGAATACCGGAGGTCGGAATGCGTAAACTTTTGGCAACTTTTGCGGTTGGAGCTGTCGTGGCGCTGTCACACGCGGCAACGGCGCAAACACAACAGGCTGCGGAGCCGAGCATCAAAGCCACCCACGGTTCGTGGGAAGTGCGATGCTACGGCGCGACCGACTGCGTGATGACCCAGGTTCATCGCCGCACACCATCAACGGCGGACGCGGTTTTCACCGTTATCAAACCCGCCGGTCTCGCCGATAACAACGGCCAGACCATCGAGGCATTGGCCGAAATCGTCGTGCCGCTGGGCGTTTATCTGCCCAACGGTCTCGGCCTACAGGTCGATAGCGGAGAGCCGCGCGCCGCGCCGTTCGAGCGGTGCATACCGGATGGCTGCGTGGTCCGCGCGCCGATCTCAAGCGCGATGCTGGCCCAGATGCGCGCAGGCGGCAGCGCCTTCCTGATACTCTCGCGCAGCCCGACCGAAACGGTCAAAGTGCCGATGTCTCTCAGCGGTTTCACGGCGGCGTTCAACGAGCTTTAATCACTCATCGGGCAGATGGATGGATGGCCTAGCCGCCATCCGTCCATTTGGTCTTATACAGATCAAACCGCCTGTCGCGCAGGTTACGGACCGACCCTTGCGAGCGCGCCCAATCCAGCTGTGACAGGTTCAAATCCGCCACCACAACCTGCTCCACATTCTCGGAAGCCTCGGCCGCAATCCCATCGCGGGCGAAAGGGAAATCGCAGGGCGTCAGGATCGCGCTCTGGGCATAATTGATGTCGAGATTTTCCACATGCGGCAGGTTCCCGCAATTCCCTGACGTGACCACATAGCACTGGTTCTCAATCGCCCGCGCCTGACAGCAATAGCGCACACGCAAATAGCCCTGCCGGTTATCCGTCTGGAACGGCACGAACATGATCCGCGCGCCCTCATCAGCCAGTCGCCGCGCCTGTTCAGGGAATTCGCTGTCATAGCAGATCATCACCCCGATCGGCCCGCAATCCGTCTGGATCGCTTTGACCGAGTCGCCGCCCTGGATGTTCCACCAGTATTTTTCATCCGGCGTCGGGTGCAGCTTCTCCTGCTCATGCACCGCCCCGTCGCGCAGGAAGACATAGCCGACATTCTGCAAATCGCCGTCTTCCCTCCGGGTCGGGTGAGAGCCGCCGATGATGTTGATGTTATAGCTGATCGCCATATCCCGCATACGCCGTACAAACTCCGGCGTATGCTCGGTCAACTTTTCGAACGCCTTGTCAGGGGCCAGCTTTTCCTTGTGCAACGTCAGCAGTGCGAGGGTGAACATCTCAGGAAAGACAACAAAATCAGCCTGATAGTCCGAGCCAATGTCGATGAAATACTCCACATTCGAGAAGAACTCGTCCACAGTATCAACGCTGCGCATCTGAAACTGGATCGTCGCCACCCGCACCGTGTCACGGTCCCTCCGGCTGACAGGTTGATCGCCGACATCAGAGCCGAAATGCGGGTTATGCCAGACCATATGCGCGGCCATCCCGCCGGACTCGCGGTCTTCTGCATTATAATTATGCAACACGCCAATCGGCTCGAACCCCATCCGCAGATGAAAATTCGCCACCGGATCGCGAACTTCCTTGTTTTTCACCGCCTCCAGATACGCCACCGGATCGCTGAACTGTTTGCGCTTGCGCTGAAATCCCGGCAGCCGCCCGCCGAATACAGTCCCTTTCAGCCCCAACGCCTCGCACAGCGCCCGCCGCGCCTCGTACAATCTTTGACCGATGCGCAGGCGGCGGCGGGCGGGATCGACCATGACCTCCATGCCATAAAGCCAATCGCCCTTGCCGTCATGCCGCGCCGCGTAACCGCCCCCGGTGATCGCCCCCCAACTGTGCTGCGCCAGCGCGGTCCGCTCATTCGCAATGAAAGTCGCGGCGTACCCGACCACATCGCCTTCATATTCAACGACAAACTGCCCCTCCGGAAAAGCGGTCAACTGCCCCCGTATCATGCCCGGCGTATAGGACGGCTCGCTCAGATACACACGCCCCGACAGCGCGACAATCGCCTCCACATCTTTCGCGGTCGCATTGCGGACAATCAATTTTGTCGGGCGGGTTTTGGCGGTCATTTTTCAATCCGGTAAATCTGATAATTGCACTTTGACCTAGCCCGCACACACCAAAGGTCACACCCGCGAAAGCGCCACGAACGCGTTGACTTACGCTAACCACCTGTTACCAAGCCACTATGCGGGTGTAGCTCAATGGTAGAGCAGCAGCTTCCCAAGCTGAATACGAGGGTTCGATTCCCTTCACCCGCTCCAATAAGCGGGGACGCGCGTGCGCAAGTATCACTACATCACCGGAATGCCGCGCTCCGGCTCGACCTTGCTCAGCGGCATTCTGCTGCAAAACCCCAAATTTCACGCGGGGATGAGCAGCCCGGTGGGCGGCCTCGTCAACGCCGTGATGAACGCCAGCGGCAACGGCGAATTCTCCGTCGTGATGACCGAAGAGAAAATCCAACGCCTTGTGCGCGGGGTGTTCGATGCATTCTACGATGATGTCGGCGATGCGCAGGTGGTTTTCGACACCAACCGCCAGTGGTCGGCCAAATTATCCTTGCTCAAGCAGCTTAACCCGGAAGCGAAAGTCATCGCCTGCGTCCGCGATCCCGCGTGGGTGATGGATTCCATCGAGCAGATCGTCCGCAAAAACCCGTTCCGGAATTCAAAGCTGTTCCAGAACGATGCCGAGCGCGCCACCGTCTTCAGCCGCGCGGAAACCCTGGGCCGGCATGACCGCCTGATCGGGTATGCATGGTCGGCGCTGAAGGAGGCGTATTACAGCGACGCGGCGGACCGTCTGTTGCTGGTCGAATACGACATCCTGTGCCAGCGCCCCAAAGAAACGCTGCAACTGATCTATCAGTTCATCGGTGAGGACTGGTACGAGCACGACTTCGATAATGTCGAATATTCCGCCGAGGATTTCGACACCAACCTCAACACCCCCGGCCTGCACACCGTCAAACGCAAGGTCGCGTGGAGTCCGCGCCGCACCGTGCTGCCGCCGGATGTGTTCGAGCGGCTTTCAAATCTGGTGTTCTGGCGCGATCTCAAGGGTACAAAAGCCCATAGAATCGTTGAACAAACCGACGAACCCGCCCCGCCCGCTCGTTCTGCGTGATTCAAGAATTGCACAAACTTTAGTTATTATCGCCAAGTTCATCCGCCACGCTGTTGAAAGTCTCTTTCAGACTATCACGGATACCGCCGACCGTTCCGGCAACCGCAATCGCCAAAATCGCCGCCACGATCGAATATTCAATCGCAGTCGCGCCGCTCTCTTCTTTTGAAAAGCGGTTCAGGTGGCTGTGAAGACGGTGACTGCGCATGATCGCTCCTTATGATTTTTCGACCATACGGACAGCAAATTAATTGAAGATTACAGACAGCGTCCAGATAACGCGGGCGGCATTGTTTCTTGGGCATCGACAAAGCGGACGGCTTGGGCTAAGGAGCGCCCTCGCAGACAATGGATCGCTTGCGTTACGCATCGTGGAAGAATTGGGCTTATGGAAAACGCGCTTCTTATTATTCACCTCGTCCTCGTGGTCTTTCTGATCGCTGTCGTCATGCTGCAACGCTCCGAAGGCGGCGCGCTTGGTATGGGTGGCGGCGGAGGCGGCGGTGTGATGAGCGGGCGCGGCGCGGCGACCGCACTCCAGCGCGTCACATGGTATATCGCTGCCGGCTTCATCACGACCAGCCTTGCCCTGACGATCATCGCATCCTCAAAGCGCAGCAGCAATTCGGTCTTCGACGAAGCGCCCGCCGCCCCTGCACTTGAGCAGATTCAACAGCCTGCGCCGGATGCCTTCGCCCCGCCGACCATCGACGGAACCGACGGCACAACCGCCCCGGCGGCAAGCGGCGACGCGACGCCTGTACCGGCCGCGCCCGCCGCACCTTCCGCTGCGGACCCCGATAATCTGGTCCCCGCACCGGAGTAAGCGGCAGTTTTTTCAAGGGGGTTTTCGGGGGGCGTGACATCACGACCCTCGAAAACCTCTTTGAATCAATAGCCTACGCTCCCGCAGTTGCCGTATCGCGGGTGATACTGACCCCGGCGATGCGCCATTGGCCCTCAACCTGAACCATCATATATTCAGCGATAAACGCCCGTCCGCCCTGATCGATGATCCGCAGACGCTGCACCAGCGAGTCGCCCAGCTCTTTGGCGTCCAGAAACTGCGTATCGCCGGGATTCCAGACCATCGGATACCCGCGCTTGACCATTTTCCCGAACACATCCGGCGTCGGAAAAATCCGCTGCACATTCGGGGCGGCAAACTCATAGGCGTCCTCGGCGGATTTCGATTTAAACGCATCCAGTTGTGACTGGATCACCGACCGCGCGCCCTCGGCCCCGGCGGGTTCCACCGCCCAGGACGGCGCGGCAAGCGCCAAATTCAACGCCAAACCCGCAAGAACAGTCTTAAAATCAAACATCTGACTTCTCCTTTGTAGGACGATAACGTGCTGCGGATGGCGTGAATGGCAAGTTTCGCCCACGGCAAATCCGCCCCTGACCCGCATCAGGAGAGCCATCATCGGGAAAAAAACCGCACGAAACCCTCAAGGCGGGACCAGCGCGTAAAGCGCCAGCGCGTGCAGATTGGCCAGCACTTCGTCAGCTTGATGCCGGCCGCGCTTGCGATGGCCCGGCGGGCGGCCCGATCGCATCGGCCGCATCCGCCCCGGCGTTCCGGCCCGTTTGCGCTTTGCCAGCCACCGCGCCATCCTGCGC
>CALDZQ010000322.1 GCA_937944035.1 uncultured Neomegalonema sp.
CAGCACAGCTCGCGCCAGCATCATGCTCGTGCAAAATTCCAATGATCTGCTCTTCCGAAAATCTTGATCGCTTCATCGTCCGTCCCTTTCTCAGGTCGGACTCTAACTTTAACTGGAGGAAATTACTCGTGGCAGGTCAGGACTCTAACTTTAACTGGAGGAAATTACTCGTGGCAGGTCACGACGCGCCAATCATTTCAGTGAGCTGAACATCCGGTGGCGCACCGTTCTTCGCCATCATACTTAAGACAAGCGTTTTCCGGGCCGAAAAGCCTGTAAGTTTTTATTGAAATCGCTCTGATTGATGCATCCATACCTCAGCGAGCACTTCGTCATTGAAATAAACTGTCGCAGCGTGTTGAAACTGTGCGAAAAATTTATGCCCACCTGTCAGGTCAACACCCGGCCGGCAAGTAAAACAGCGTCGCGGGATGCGGTTGCACTCTAACCAATTTATAACTTTGGCGCACTATTGCTGTTGTTTTACATCCACAACAGCGATGACCTGTATGAAGCACTTTACTTTGACCTTTTCCTTACCCTCAGCTTGTCGGCCTGCAAGCCGGAAACATTTTCTGACGGTGAAATCATCAAACCGGACGCTCCTGTCGCGCTGGCTGGAACCATGTCCACAATTCAGTACGCTACTGTAACAAAAGCCCAACCCAAGCTTTCCGCCCTCAACACGCCGTCGGGGATAGAAGCAGTTCTTCCCACTATGAACTGTCGATTGCCTTTGCCCCGAAGAAACGCGAAGCTGGTTTATGTAAAATCCTACCTTGGCGGCGTGAATACGCCGATGAGCGTCACGCGCGAAAGTCACGAGCAAAAGATGTTCAAACGCGTCGATGTGCTGGTGACGGCTACTGACAAACCCGTCTTCCTCGTGCTCGGCTCATATCAGCCCGTCGCATGGCATGTTCAAACAGCACCCGGCGTGCGAATCGATGGTGTGATCTCGAATGGGTATTACGGATCGGTGATTTTCAACGGCGCAGACGAAAGAAGGACAGCAATCTTGTCGTTCCACTCGCCGGACCGTAACTGTATCCTAAGACTAACCGATTTTCCACGCTCTCCTGCCTTGATTGAGAAGAGCCTGAGGGACCAAGGGTCAACCCGTCACATTACTGCGCAAAACAAACGCATATGGCAGGCAGAATACAAAAAAGCCAAGGAGAATTATGACGCCGACATCCGCAAGCATCTTAAACGTCGCCCCGACATAAGCATTGAAACATTTCACAAAACTGCTGCGGTACTGGTCGGTCCGAGGCCATCCGTGCCTTTCGAGCAAAAAAGCCTTCACAAAATGCAAATTCTCGCAGGCGACGAGTATACTTGGGGCGGAAAAAAAATCGGCATCCCCATTGATGTCGCCAACCGCAATCAAATTGCGAAACGCTCAGCAGTAAAAGTGACACCCAATTTAAAGGCATTCACTCTTGCGCAGGAGAAGCACCTTCGCACCGCCCTCGCACCGCCTGACAAGTCGTTGCCGAAAACGGAAGTTCAGGTGCGCCTTCCGGGATGTTCATTGGAAATCAAGCGTACATCCAAGAGTACGCTTGAAAGCGCAAATTTTTTCCTGCGCACCGGGCTTGCCCTTGCCATAAAGAAGGCGTCCAGTAACGAGGAAACCCAGAGATTTGCTGACAAGATTGCCGAAGGCAAACTTAACGGCACGACTTTCGTGAGAAATCAACTGGAGAGACACGACCTTGGGGGGGGTAGTATTCTCGGCTCCCGAAATCGAAAAGATGGACGGATATTACCTGGCAAAGCTGAAACATTCATCGGTTTCAAGCGATCAAAACGCCTCGCGTGACGCATACTATGAAGCGCTTGCCGACTCGGTGGAGTCATCAAAGGGTAAATCCAACATTCGCAAGCTTATGAGAAAGCGTGCCAGGGCAAAAAAGCCATTAGCGCTCTTGGTAGGCATCAATGACATCACGGAGTGGAGTGAGAAACACCGTCAATGGGAAAAGCGATACTTTGACAGCCGGGGGAAGGCGCTTCAGTCTCCGCATTTCACACATTTCGCATTCAGTGAAATGGTCGCGGTTAAAAGCGGCGAGGAAAAGTTTGTTTTCGGGAGGGTCTCACAGCCGCGTACTCTGGATATTTACGGTCAAACTCAGGCCGACTTGAGGAAACAGATTGTGTTTCTGAACGGGTGGCAGCGACGATACTGCCTGTGATGGCGGGTATCGTTTTTCAACACCCCGTCAAGCCGAAACCACCCGCCCCCCGCCGCGCGCGAACTTGCCGCGTGTGTCGATGATGAGGGGGGCGTGGGCGGCGATCATCGGGTAGTCGAAGTCACGGTGGGCGGTCAGCAGGACGACCGCGTCTTGTGCCGCCAGCACTTCGGGGCTGAGGGTCACGGAGGACAGGTCGAACGCGTGGGCGCGCATTTGCGGGAAGTGCGGGACATGCGGGTCGCTGTAGCTGAGCACCGCGCCCAAATCGCGCAGCTGCTCCATCACCAGCACGGAAGGGCTTTCGCGGGGGTCGCCGATGTCGGGTTTGTAGGCGATGCCGAGCACCAGAATCCTCGCCCCGCGTATACTGACGGAGCGCTCGTTGAGGGCGCGGAACAGGCGATCGACGACGTAGCCCGGCATCGAGGCGTTGATCTCGCCCGCAAGCTCGATAAAGCGGGTGTGCAGGCCGTACTCGCGCGCCTTCCATGTCAGGTAGAACGGGTCAATCGGGATGCAGTGGCCGCCGACGCCCGGCCCCGGATAAAACGGGGTAAAGCCGAACGGCTTGGTCGCCGCCGCCTTGATGATCTCGAAAATATCCACGCCCATCCGGTCGGCCAGCACCTTCATTTCATTAACGAGGCCGATATTGACGGAGCGGTAGATGTTCTCCAGCAGTTTGACCATCTCGGCCACTTGGGTCGAGCTGACCGGAACCACCTGATCCACCACCGACGCATACAGCGCCTCGCCGACCGCGAGGCACTCCGGCGTCATGCCGCCGACGACTTTGGGGATGGTGGCTGTTGAGAAGCCCGCATTGCCGGGGTCTTCGCGTTCGGGGGAGAAGACGAGGTGATAGTCGCGGCCGATCTCCAGCCCCGCCGCGCGGATGACGGGGGCGATGGTTTCTTCGGTCGCGCCGGGGAAAACGGTGCTTTCCAGGCTCATCACCTGTCCGGCGCGCAGATAGGGGGCGGCGGCGGCAATGGTGTTGGTGACAAAGCTCATATCCGGCTCGCGGTGGACGCCGAGCGGGGTGGGGACGCAGATGATGAGCACATCGGGTTCGGCGGCGCGGGCGTAATCGGTGGTCGCCTCAAACCCGCGCTGACGCATGGCGGCGATTTGGGTGTCGGGGATGTGGCCGATGGGGCTGATACCGGTGTTGAAACCCTCGACACGCGGGGCGTTCACGTCAAAACCCAAGACCCGAAACCCGCACTCGCTGAACCGCAGGGCGAGGGGCGTGCCGACATAGCCGAGACCGATGATGCCGATCAGGGCGCTGCGGTCTTCAATTTTCGAGATCAACGTCATTGTGGCTCGCCCGTGATTCTGGTGGTGGGAGAGGTTTATCACGGGTGTGCGCTGAAATCGCGGTGAGAGAATCTGCCCCCTTGCCACAATTCCGGCACTGATCCTGCGGATGCTGCAACCGTCATCAGGGCGTGACATTCCGTCAGGAATTTCATACCAGTTTGGCACAGGGGAATAACGAGCAGAAAGGCGGCGGACAATGCCGCAGGACGATCCCAAATTCACCGGCGGGGCCGGGCGCAGGGCGATAGGGCATATGGGCGAGCGGTGGCGCACGTCTGTGACCCGCCGCCTGTCTGAACGCGGCGATGTGCCGGACAGTTTCGCCTTCAAGCCCGCGAGTATGACGCTGGGTTCGGCGGAGCTGGCGGCGGCGAAGCTGCGCGGGCAATTCACGCTGAACGGCACGACGATCCGCATCGAGCGCGGTGATCCCTGGCGGACCGACCCGCCCTCGACCGGCTGGGCGGAAGCGCTGCACGGGTTTCAGTGGATGGCGGATTTCCGCGCCTCTGACGGGGACGCCGCGCGAAAGGCCGCCCGGCGGGTCACGGATGCCTGGCTGCACCGGCATGGCAAAGCGGGCGGATTGCCTTGGCGTCCGGCCATCACCGGCGACCGTGTGGTCGCGTGGTGCATGAGCGCCGATCTGCTGACCGAGAATGCCGAACCCGTCTATCGCAGTGATTTCTTCCGCTCCCTCGCCACGCAAGCGCGGTATCTGGACCGGACGGCGGCGGGCGAAGCCTTGCCCGTCGAGCGGCTGCGCGCAAGCCTCGGCGTTGCCTATGCGGGGCTGTGCCTGCCCGGCTATGACGAGATGCGCGAACGCGGTGTGGCGCTGGTGGTCAAAGCCGCCACGGCGGCGACGCTGTCCGACGGGGGGCCGTCGAGCCGTAATCCGTCCGATCTGCTGACCCTGCTGCACGGGCTGGTGCAGCTGCGCGAAGATATTGAGAAGGCGGGTGAGGGTGTCCTGTCCGCCAAGCTGACCCCGCTGATCGAGAAAAGCACCCCGATTTTGCGGATGCTGCGCGCGGGGGACGGCGGGTTGGCGCTGTTCAACGGGGCGCGGGCCGATGATGCGGCGCGGATTAATCTGGTACTGGTGGAGTCGGGTGATACCAAACCCGCACCCGAACAAGCCACCGCTTCGGGCTATCTGCGCCTGAACGCCGGAACGACCAATGCGCTGATTGATGCGGGCGCTGCCGCAGAGGGCGTTTATGCGCGGTCTTCCCACGCGGCGCCGCTGGCGTTGAATGTCTCATCCAATGGTCAGCGCATGATTGTGAATTGCGGATCAGCGGTGCATCTGGCGACCGATTGGCACTCACCCTGCCGCGCGTCGGCGGCGCATTCCGCGCTGACGGTTGCCGAGCGTTCGCCCTGTGATTTTGAGGGCAAGCCGAACGCGCCATTCCGCAAGATCATCCGCTGCGCGCGCATTCTGGAACAGCGCTGCGAGCGTGATGATACCGGCATCTGGGCGCTGGCCGCGCATGACGGGTACACGGCGCGCTATGGCCTGATCCATTACCGCCGCCTGTTCCTCGACTCATCAGGGGCGGATTTCAGAGGCGAGGATACGCTGACACTGGCCAAGGGCGGTGCGCGGACGTTGGAGAAATCCCGCGCGGCACGGAAAAGCCCCGACGGCCCGCATTTCGCGATCCGCTTTCACCTGCACCCCGATGTCCGCGTTTCAATCGCCGATAACAAGGCGTTGATCGCGCTGCGTAACGGCGAGCAATGGCAGATGATGCAGTCGGGCGGGAAAATCGGGATTGAGGACAGTGTCTATATTCCCGGTCTTTCCGCGCCCGTGCCCTGCAAACAGATTGTGATCGAGAGCGCGTTACGCGATACCGAGGGGCAAGTGCGCTGGGCCTTGAAACGCCTCGCGACCGCCAATTCAAATCACGAGAGCTAAATGACCGATATACAGCCGATCCGCCGCGCCCTGCTTTCCGTCTCTGACAAAGCGGGACTCATCGACTTTGCGCAAAGCCTGCACGAAGCGGGGGTTGAGCTGGTCTCGACGGGGGGGACGGCCAAAGCCATCGCGGCGGCGGGAATGCCCGTGCGCGATGTCGCCGAGCTGACCGGATACCCTGAGATGATGGACGGGCGGGTAAAAACGCTGCATCCGGCGGTGCATGGCGGCTTGCTGGCACTGCGCGATAACGCCGATCATGCCAAAGCGATGGAGGAGCATGGCATCGGCGGGATCGATTTGCTGGTGGTCAATCTTTATCCGTTCGAGGCAACCGTTGCGGCGGGCGGGGACTTTGATACCTGCGTCGAGAATATCGACATCGGCGGTCCGGCGATGATCCGTGCGGGGGCCAAAAACTGGCAGCATACGGCGGTTGTCGTTGATACGGGCGATTACGCATCGGTGCTGGCGGCGATTGCCTCCGCAGGCGGGATGGATGCGGCGGGGCGCAAGCGGTTGTCGGCCAAGGCTTACGCGCGCACGGCCGTGTATGATGCCGCGATCTCAAGCTGGTACGCGGCGCAGGTTGGCGAGACGGTTCCGGCCTACAGCGCCACGGGCGGCACGGTGCGCGAGACGCTGCGCTATGGCGAGAACCCGCACCAGACGGCGGCTTTCTACACCAATGGCGACACACGCCCCGGTGTGGCGACGGCGGCTTTGGTGCAAGGCAAGGCGCTGAGCTATAACAACATCGCCGATGCGGATGCGGCGTTCGAGCTGGTGGGCGAGTTCGGGGCGGAAACCAACTTCACCTGTGCGATTATCAAGCACGCGAACCCTTGCGGCGTGGCGACGCGGGGGACGCTGGCGGAGGCGTATCGTCATGCCTATCGCACGGATACGACCTCGGCATTCGGCGGGATCGTCGCGCTGAATGCGCCGCTGGATGCGGAAACGGCTGAGGAAATCACCAAAATCTTCACCGAAGTCGTAATTGCGCCCGGTGCGAGCGATGAGGCGAAAGCGATCTTTGCGGCGAAGAAAAACCTGCGCCTGATGCTGACCGACGCGCTGCCCGACCCGACCGTGCCGGGGATGCTGCTCAAACCTGTTGCGGGGGGCTTTTTGGCGCAAGACCGTGATTGCGGGCGGGTGTCGGCGGATGATCTGACCTGCGTGACCAAGCGCAAGCCAAGCGATCAGGAGCTGGCCGATCTGATGTTCGCGTGGCGGGTGGCCAAGCATGTGAAATCGAACGCGATTGTCTATGTCAAAGACGGCGCGACGGTGGGGATTGGCGCGGGGCAGATGAGCCGTGTGGATTCCACCCGCATCGCCGCGCGTAAGGCGGGGGATATTGCGGAAGCCGAGGGGTTAGACGCCTCGCCCGCAATAGGATCTGTCGTGGCGTCGGATGCCTTTTTCCCCTTTGCTGACGGCCTGATTACGGCTGCCGAAGCGGGGGCGACGGCGATTATTCAACCCGGCGGCTCGATGCGCGACGATGACGTTATCGCCGCCGCCGACGAGCGCGGGCTGGCGATGATGCTGACAGGAATGCGGCACTTCCGGCATTGAGTCCGGCGTGCGGGACAGACGGGAGCGATTGGCGGGGTTGACCGCCCTGCCCTTTCCTCCTATCCCGAAAATCGCAGCGATTTGTTACCCGGATTGCGGGCTGCGTGGGGGATGGCCTCCGAAACAAAACCGCTAAAGAGGAGGCTTGTTATGACCGATACCCTGCATCCGCGTACCCGTATGATTCACACCGGCTCCGACCGCCGGGGCTTTGGCGAGATGTCCGAGGCGTTGTACCTGACCCAAGGGTTTGCGTATGACAGCGCCGAAATGGCGGAGGCGCGGTTTGACGGGTCCGATCCGGGCTATGTCTACGCCCGATATGGCAACCCGACGGTCGGGATGTTCGAGGAACGGCTGGCGGCGCTGGAAGGGGCCGAGGCATGTTTTGCAATGGCGTCCGGGATGGCGGCGTGTAACGCGGCGATGTTCGGACAGTTGCAGGCGGGCGATCATGTGGTGGCGGCACGGGCGCTGTTCGGGTCTTGCCACTATATCATCGACACGCTACTGCCCCGCTTCGGCGTGAGCACAACGCTGGTGGATGGCGGTGATCTGGACGCTTGGCGGGCGGCGATGCGCGCGGAGACGAAGATTTGCTTTCTCGAAAGCCCGTCAAACCCGACGCTGGAGATTATCGATATTGCCGGAGTGGCGGAGATCGCCCATGCGGGCGGGGCGTTGCTGATTGTGGACAACGTGTTCTCGACCCCGATTTTCCAGCGGCCTTTGGCCTTGGGCGCGGATATGGTGATGTATTCGACGACCAAGCATATCGACGGCCAAGGGCGGTGTCTGGGCGGGGCTTTGCTGGGGTCTGCGGCGCTGATACGCGGGCCGATCCTCGAATATATGAAGCATACGGGCGGGGCGTTGTCGCCGTTCAATGCGTGGGTGATGCTCAAGGGGTTGGAGACGCTGGACCTGCGGTGTCGCGCGATGGCCGATAGTGCGGAGGCGGTGGCGGCGCATCTGGACGGGCGCGCGGGGATCAAGCGGTGTTTGCACCCAAGCCTGCCCTCGCATCCGCAGCACGCGCTGGCCATGACGCAGATGGAGCGCGGCGGGACGATGGTGACGTTCGAGCTGGAGGGCGGCAAGCGGGCGGCGTTCCGGTTTATGAACGCGCTTGAGATTGCGAAGATTTCCAACAACCTCGGCGATGCGAAGACGATTATGACGCATCCAAGCACGACGACGCATCAGCGACTGAGCGAGGAAGACCGGCTGGCGTTGGGGATCACGCAAGGGCTGATCCGCTGTTCGGTGGGGTTGGAAGCGCCGCAGGATTTGATCGCGGATATTGAGCGGGGGCTGGCGGCGGCGGGGTGAGTCCAACGGTCGTAGCCTTGATGGTTAGGCGCTAAATCTGAGCTTTAGCAGTGTTTTGACACTATTATCGGCAAATGCTTCATATGAAACTGGCGCTTCGCATTTACTGAAAAATATTAATCCCAAACCCGAAGTCACCCCGCGACTTGTTCGCGGGGTCCATCGTGCAAGGCGTGTGGAGCGATGGATACCGCGATCAAGTCGCGGTAAGACAATGCTTTTATAAGATCGGCATCCTGCCGGACACGCGTGAAACAAGTCCGGCGATGACAGAAGATCAGTGGCCCAGGATTTGGCTGAGGAACAGTTGCGTCCGCTCGTTTTGGGGGTTGTTGAAGAACTCTTCGGGTTCATTCTGTTCAACAATCTGGCCCTGATCCATGAAGATCACGCGGTTGGCGACGAGGCGGGCGAAGCCCATTTCGTGCGTCACGCAGATCATGGTCATGCCCTCTTCCGCGAGGCTGACCATCGTGTCCAGCACCTCCTTGATCATCTCAGGATCGAGGGCCGAAGTCGGCTCATCGAAAAGCATGATTTTCGGGTTCATGCACAGCGAGCGGGCAATGGCGACGCGCTGTTGCTGACCACCGGAAAGCTGGCCCGGATATTTCAGCGCCTGCTCCGGAATCTTGACGCGCTCCAGGAAGTGCATCGCGATTTCTTCGGCCTTTTTCTTCGGCATCTTGCGCACCCAGATCGGGGCAAGGGTGCAGTTTTCAAGGATCGTCAAGTGCGGAAACAGGTTGAAGTGCTGGAAGCACATGCCAACCTCGCGGCGGATTTCATCAATCCGCTTGAGGTCGCCTGTCAACTCGATTCCGTCAACGACGATCTTGCCCATCTGGTGCTCTTCCAGACGGTTGATGCAACGGATCAGCGTCGATTTACCGGAACCGGAAGGCCCGCAAATCACGATCCGCTCACCATCCTGAACGGTCAGGTTGATGTCGCGCAGGACGTGAAAGCTGCCGTACCATTTGTTCATATTGGCGATCTCAATCGCGACGTTCTCGCCAACCTGCATACGGGAGCGATCAACAGCCTGAGCACCTGAATCAACATGTGTCATTTTTCGTTTCCTTATCTGGCGTGGCCGCGCCGCAGCTTGTTTTCCATGAACATCGAGTAACGGGACATGCCGAAGCAGAAGATCCAGAAGATCGCCGCAGCGGTCATATAGCCCGTCGTCTGCTGAACCGGCGAGGCCCAGTTGGCGTCGGTGTTGGCGGCCTGAACAGCCCCCAGCAAATCGAAGAGGCCGATAATCAGCACGAGTGTCGTGTCTTTAAAGAGGCCGATGAAGGTGTTCACAATGCCCGGAATAACCAGCGTCAGGGCTTGTGGCATAACTATGAGGCGCATCTTCTGGCCGTAGCCGAGGCCGAGGGAATCCGCGCCCTCGTACTGGCCTTTGGGGATCGCCTGCAAACCGCCGCGCACGACCTCTGCCATATAGGCCGAGGCGAACAGGGCGACGCCGATCAGGGCGCGCAGGAGTTTGTTGAACTCCGTCCCCTCCGGCAGGAACAGCGGCAACATCACCGAGGACATGAAGAGGACGGTGATGAGCGGAACCCCGCGCCAGAACTCGATAAAGCCGACCGAAAGGATACGCACGGCGGGCAGTTGCGAGCGGCGGCCCAAAGCGAGCAGGATGCCCAGCGGCAGGGATGCGACGATCCCGGCGACGGCGACAACCAGCGTCACCAGCAAACCGCCCCAAACGGAGGTTTCGACGACTGGCATCGGCCAGATCGAACGCTCGATCGCCGGCGTTGCAGAGTTTGCTTCGATGCCGAGCAGACCGACCCCGCCGTGGTGTTGGAGGTGCTCCGGCGAGAGGAATTTATCCGCCTCGCCCCGTGCGGCAAGCTCAATCAGGTCCACGAACCAGTGACCGCCGACAAAGGCGACCAGGGCGACGACCAACGTGAGGAGAAACAGGCTCCAGCCGCTGCCGCGACCGAAGCTGTAAACGGCGGAGTGCCATTCTTTGCGGTTGAAGCCGGCGAGCATCATGATGATGAAGCCGATCACACCCAAAGCCAGCAGCAACCAGATTACCCAACCGACGGGCAGGCTGAGCGCGGTGGTTCCGGCCTCGCCATAGCCGGAGGCAATCATCAGGATGGCGGGGATCGCGAACAGGATGCGCGCGCCCGTGCCGAGCGTGTTGCCCATCGTCAGCAGGGCGACGATTGCGAAGAACCCGAACCCTGCGGTCAGCTGACCGGACAGGTCGGCGGGAACCGGAAGGCGGATTACCATGCCGTCGCCGACGCTGGCGAAGTCAAAGAGACTGCGCCCCGTGAGCGGCTGGAACATGGTGTAGAGCATCAAGAGAGCGGCAGCGATGACGCAGAGCGCCACCAGCGTCGCGCCGATCATGCCCTCGCCGAATATGCGGGCGATGAGCCAGATCAGGAGGCCGAAACCGGCCACGAAAGCCAAGCCGACCCAAAAGCCCGTATCACCTTCAAGATCGCCGCCCGTGAGCAGGACAAAAGCGAGGACCGGATAGACCGCAAGCATCAGGAACGCCACGGTCTTACGGCCAAAGGGTTTAATCAACAGCAGGAACAGCAGACCGATCCCAACCATAATCCACGCGCCGATGGGATAGTGCGTGAAGAGTTTATACGCCGCCGTATCATGGACCCACGAGGTGTTGGCGGGGTTCAGCGTCATCACATCGACATCATTGAGCAGAGCGAAGCCGTCGGACGGGATCGGCTGTGTCGCCCACCAACCGAGTGCGACACCCGCCGCGATCAGGGCGATGCCCCAGAACCAGCGGTTTGAGACTGCGTCGGAAATCAGCCACGCGACACCGACCGACCCGATCAGGAAGGCGAGGTTGACCCGCCACAGTTCTTCGGTGGGATAGGACGAGTAGATGAACAGTTTCCACTTCGCATCGACGAACGGCCAACATGCGCCGTACCATCCTTCGGGGTGTGTTCCGCCCTGCGCCACGGTCAGGCACATATCGCGGAGGTTGCCGTCGGGGTCTGACCAGACGGCGTCGATCAGTGTGAACTTGATAAAGCCCCAAGCCAGCATGATGCCGCAAAACAGCACCGCCACCGTCAGGAAGATCATAAAGATCGAGCCGAGCGCCGCGCGGAAGCCTGAGAAATCGCTCATCGAAGCGAACATGTTCTGGCGGAACCAGCCGATGATGCCCACTTCGCTGGCGGGCGGGTTCATCAGCGGCGCTTCTTCGGTACGGACGTAGCCGATGCCTTGGCCGTGATAGTTTGAATCTGTCATTGTGCCTCTCCCTACCGCTCTACCAGCTTCATGCGGTCGTTAAACCAGTTCATGAATGCCGAGGTGACGAGTGAGATCACCAGATAAACCATCATCATCATAAAGATCATCTCGATCTCCTGCCCGACCTGGTTGAGTGCGGTTCCGGCGAAAATCGACACGATGTCCGGATACGCAATCGCCACGGCGAGCGAGGAGTTTTTGGTCAGGTTCAGATATTGCGATGTCAGCGGCGGAATGATGACGCGCAGCGCCTGTGGGATAACCACGAGGCGCAGGTTGGCGCTGTTGCTCATGCCGAGTGCCTTGGAGGCTTCGGTCTGACCGCTGGGAACCGCCAAGATACCCGCGCGGACGATCTCGGCGATGAAGCTGGCCGTGTAGAGCGACAACGACAGCCACAAGGCGATGAATTCCGGAACGATAACCGAGCCAACGCCGGACTGATAGCCGCGTCGCAGGATCGGACCCTCGTTGCGGAACTCAGGATGCTCCCATCCGAGCGGGCCGCCCAAGGCGTAATACGTGCCCATCGTGATCCCGCCGATCAACAGCAGGCCGACCCAGAAGCTGGGGAATTGCTGTCCGGTGGCTTCCTGACGCTTGCGGGCCAGCCATGCCACACACCACGCGAGGATAATCGAGCCGATGAAGGCCAGAATGACCGTGCCGAACCCCTCGGACGGGACCGGAAACGGCATGTAGAAGCCGGTGATGTTGATGGGGATCGTGCCGAGATCGACGCCGAACAAGCCGACCTGCACGCCCTCCTCCCGCTTGCCCGGCAGCAGGCGCAGGACGACGATGTAGAAGAAGAGGATTTGCAGCAGCAGCGGTATATTGCGCAGCAACTCGACGTAGACTGTCGCGAATCCCCGCAGGATAATGTTGGAGGACAGGCGGAAAATACCCATCGTGAAGCCGATGATCGTCGCGGTAATAATGCCGACGATGGCCACGGCGAGGGTGTTGATCACACCGATCCAGAAAATATCGAAATACGTCGCCACACCGGGCGTTGATTCCATCAGGAACGTGCCGAGCGTTGTCAGAATTTGGAAGCCACTGGATTCATCAAGAAAATCGAAACCGGATTTTTTGTTCTGGCTGGCCAGGTTGCTGACGGTATTGTCGAGAATCCACGCAAAAAAGCCGATTACGGCGAGCAGCAGGATGGCTTGGAATAAGAAGCCCCGCGCTTTGGGGTCGTAAATCAGAGCGGCAAGGCCTGCGTCAGGCTCTTCGCGCTCCCCCTCGGTTCGCATTGTCATGGATTATGTCCCGATTGAAATGGTCGTCATTCGCGGCGCCCTGATACGAAAAGGCCGCCACGATTGCCCGTGACGGCCTCTCTCATCAATGTATTAGCGGATTGGCGGCGCGTACATCAGGCCACCAGCGGTCCAGAGCGCGTTGACGCTGCCGGCGCGGTCAAGCTTGAGCGGCGTGGAAGCACCAACATGCGCTTCATACGATTCGCCGTAGTTGCCAACCTGACCGATGATGTTTGCACACCATGCGTTGTCAACGCCGAGGTTCTCGCCGAACGTGCCTTCGGAACCGAGAAGACGCTTGATGCCGGGGTTGTCGCTGGAAGCCATTTCAGCGGCATTCGCCGAGCTGACGCCCATTTCTTCCGCATTAATCATGCAGTTCAGGGTCCAGCGGACCACGTTGAACCATGTGTCATCGCCCTGACGAACGACCGGGCCGAGCGGCTCTTTCGAGATCGTCTCAGGCAGGATCGTGTGCGCATCAGGATCAGCGAGCTTCAGACGCTGAGCGGCGATGCCGGATTTGTCGGTCGTGTAAACGTCACAACGGCCCGCATCGTATGCGGCAACAACTTCGTCAGCTTTTTCAAACGCGACAAGCTCAAAGCTCATGTTGTTTGTGCGGAAGAAGTCCGTGATGTTCAGCTCGGTCGTCGTGCCGGTGTTTGTGCAGATCGACGCGCCGTCAAGCTCAAGAGCGTTGGTCACGCCGAGGCTGGAAGGAACCATCATGCCCTGACCGTCATAGTAGTTGACGCCAGCGAAGTTGAGGCCGAGCTGCGTGTCGCGTGTCATCGTCCACGTCGTGTTACGCGAGAGGATGTCGACTTCACCGGAAGAAAGTGCGGTGAAACGCTCTTTAGCGGAGAGTGGCGTGAATTTCACGGCATTCGCGTCGCCGAATACTGCGGCTGCGACGCCTTTGCAGAGATCCACGTCAAGGCCGGTCCATGTGCCGGCGTCATCTTTATTCGAGAAGCCAGGAAGACCCTGGGAAACGCCGCACTGGACGCTTCCTTTTGCTTTTACATCCGCAAGTGTGTCAGCGGATGCTGCTGATGCGGAAAGCACCAGACCGAGGGCGGACATAGCGCCCAATGCTGAACGAAATTTCATGTTTTCTTTTCCCTGTTGTCTTCAGACATGGCATTTTTTCATTGAGTGCGGACTTCACGAGAAATTCACACTTAGTAGCCGCCGTGATTCTTATCACCTTGCAACGCTGTGACAACAGCGAATGAATCGAAAAACGCCCTTTATCATCAGAAATCACTCCGCTTTCCCGATTTGAAACGGGCATTAACGTGTTTCCGGGTGGTAGAGGCGCGTGGCGAATCATGATCCGGCGGGACGTGCCTTTAGGGCATGTTGGGTGGGGCAAGGCTGTGAAAATATCAAATGTTGACGGGCAATCATCCCCCCGTGCTACGCAGGTCGAAAGGTATCGGAGGTGAGTATGAAAGACGCAACCAAAGCCACGCATAGCGGCCGCAATCCGCACCTGTATTCCGGGATCGTGAACCCGCCCGTGATGCACGCCTCGACGGTGCTGTTCCCGACGCTCAAAGCGCTGCAAGACTCGCGGAATGTGCGGTCCGGCGACGGGTATACCTACGGCGTCCACGGCACGGGGACCACCTTTGCGCTGGAGGAGGCGATCCGGTCGCTGGAGGGCGGATACCGCACGCGGCTGCAACCGTCCGGTCTGGTTGCGTGTACCCTGCCCCTGCTGGCGTTTTTGTCATCGGGCGATCACCTGTTGATGACCGATAGCGTCTATGGCCCGACGCGCGCGTTCTGTGACGGGATGCTGCGGCGGATGGGGGTGGAGACAACGTATTACGACCCGCTGATCGGGGCCGGGATCAAGGCGCTGATGCGGCCCAACACCAAGGTTGTCTGGGTCGAAAGCCCCGGCTCATGGACATTCGAGGTGCAGGATATTCCGGCGATTGCCGATGTCGCGCATAAGCACGGCGCGAAGGTCATCATGGACAACACATGGGCATCGCCGTTGTATTTCAAGCCGTTCGAGCACGGTGTTGATGTCTCGGCGCAAGCGGTGACGAAGTATATCTCCGGCCATTCGGACCTTGTGATGGGCAGCGTGACCTGCACGGAGGAAGCCTATCCCGAATTTCAGCGGGCGCAGATGGAAACCGGGATATGCCCGTCGCCGGATGATGTATTCCTCGCGATGCGGGGCATCCGGACGATGCATGTGCGCCTGCCGCATCACTGGTGCAGCGGATTGCGGGTGGCCGAGTGGCTGATGGGGCGCAAAGAGGTGAAGCAGGTTCTGCACCCCGCCATGCCGCATGATCGCGGGCATAAGCTGTGGAAACGCGATTTCCTTGGCGCATCAAGCCTGTTCGGGTTTGTCTTGAAAAAGAAATACAGCAGCAATGCCGCGCTTGCGGCGATGATGGATAAAATGCGCCTGCATGGCATGGGCTTTTCATGGGGCGGGTTCGAGAGCCTGCTGATTCCCGTGGCCCCGCGCGGCATCCGTACCGCCACAAGCTGGCCGCGCGAGGATGT
>CALDZQ010000323.1 GCA_937944035.1 uncultured Neomegalonema sp.
GTCTAACTTCTTGTTTTGGCCATGCACAACAGTGACACGTTGCGCATGGCCACTGAGAGAGCGGTGGGTCAAAAAACCCACCCTGAACCACAACCCCTGATTTATAACATGAATAGAACGAACCCGAAAGGGTATTACTAAAATTCATCCGTTCACGCCGAATTAAAACTGCCCTTGTCATTGCGGCGATTGCGCTCCCACGGCTCGCGGACGGGTTTGGGCGCGGCGATGTCGGGTTCGGGGGACTGATCTTCGTAGAGGGTTTGGGCTTCGGGCGCGGGGCCGCGCCGTGTGCCAAGCGCGAGGATTTTGATGATCCGCACGCGGTCTTGCAGCGTGAAGGTCAGCGTATCCCCGGCGCGGATGGTCTTGCCCGCTTTGGTAAACCGCTCGCCATTGATGCGCAGTTTGCCGTCTGTCACCAGCTTTGCCGCGAGGCTGCGGGATTTCAGAAAGCGGGCGTGCCAGAGCCATTTATCGACCCTGAGCGCCTCGCTTTCCGGTTCTTTTCCACTCACCGTTTCAGGCTCACTTGCTTCATACCTTTGCAAGTATGGAAGCCAAAAAGCATTGTCACTCCCGGCGAAGGCCGGGAATCCATGTTTCGACAAGCTTTGACGGTCTGATCGAAGAGATTGCGGGTGCTAAGGCGTGCTGAGGAATGGATACCCCGCCTTCGCGGGGTATGACAGTTGAGGTGTCGGGAATATGCCCTCAGGCTCACTTCCCGTCTTTCAGCTTTTGCAGGATTGCGAAGGGTGAATCCGGGTCCATCGGTTTCTCGTGCCGCGCGGGAGCGGCGGAGAATTGGCGCTGCTGCTGTTGCGGGCGGTCGCCCTGCTTTGCGTTGCGCGGTTTGCCTTTGGGAGTGCCACGATTGGGGCGCGAGTCGCCGTCGGGCCTGCGGCCGGAGGGTTTGCCGCCCTCACGCTTGGGCCGCTCGCCCTGTTCGCCACTCGCGTTTTGACCTTGCGGCCTGCGGTTTGGCGCGCGCTGGCCGCGTTCGCCGTCCTGATCGGGACGCTGACGACGGCCACGGGGCAGGATGCGGAAAGTGTAGAACGTTTCCATCTCCGCAGGGGCTTGCAGTGTTTCAGCGGCTGTGTCTGCCGTTTCTGCCGCAGCGGCGTCGTCGATGTTCAGGGCCACCGGTTCGACATCAGCCGCAACGGGTTCGATCCCTTCGGGGCGTTCCGGCGCTTGATCGACATCGGTCGCGCCCGCCTCAACGGCTTCAATCGCAGCCGCGTCGGAGGCGGCTTCGACAGTCGCAGCCGGGGCATCTTCGAGGGCGGCGGCGGGGGTGTCGGAATCAATCGCCACATCAACAGCCGGAGCTGTTTCCGGGGCCGACTCCGAGGACGGGGCCGCGTCACCAACAACAGCTTCGGGGGTGACAGCCTCAGGTTCAGGGGCGTCAACAGGCGCGGCTTCGACTTCGGCTTCAACTTCGGCTTCAGGTTTTACGGCTTTCACCTTCGCCCGCTCGCCTTTTTCGGCGCGATAGCCGAGGCCGTCCATCAGATCAGCGAATTGTTCGAGCGACAGGCCCGTGATCGACAGCATATCCGCCGTCGCCTCAAAGCCCTTGCGCCCGTCGAGGGTGCGCATCATATCCGCCAGCCGCTCCAGCATATCAAGGCGCAGGGCGCGGGTGTTGGCTTTGCGGTAGCCCGCCATCTGGTAATAGGCTTCCGGCAACCCGTCCGGCGCGGCCATCGTCACGACGCCGGGCGGCGGCGGGCTTGGGATGTCTTCCATGCCACCGGCGATGCCCCACAGCACGATCCGCATCCGCGTCGGCGCGGGTTTGAGGAGGGCGGGCATAAAGAGCGTGTATTGGCCGAAGCGGACGCCGTGCTTGCGCATGGTCGCGCGGGTGTCCTGCTCGATCGCCTTGACATCATTGGCGATGGGGCCACGGGGCAGAACGCCCAGCGCCTCGGCGAGTTGGAAGACCACACCGCGTGCGATACCGGTGATCGACTCGTCATTCTTGAGCGCCGTCAGCGGCTCGAACAACAAGGCGATGCGGCGGTCAATCCACTGCTGTGCGCGCCGTTCGGCCCGCTCGATGCTGGTCGCGTCGAGCAAATCATCGGGGAAAATCCGCGCGATGGGGGACAGGGCATCCGGCCCTTTTTCCAAGCGACCGATCACCACCTTGTCCCAGATGATGCCGCCCTGTTCGGTGAAATCGATCTCACCATCCGGGGCCGCGTACAGCTTTTCGACCCGCTGGGTCAATTCGGCTGCGACGGGAACAGTGCTGGCCGCGCGCAGGGTTTTACCATGCACGCCTTCGGCGTCCTTGTCCGGTTGGAACCGCAAGCCCTCAATCCGGCCCACATGTTCGCCCTCGACAGTGACTCCGCCGTCTTTATCGACTGTGGCCACCAGTTCCTCCTTCTGCTTCAACCGTTGCATCAAAACACTCGTGCGACGGTCAACAAAGCGTTGTGTCAGTCTTGTGTGCAGCGCGTCCGAGAGTCTATCCTCGACCGCGCGCGTTTTTTCCCGCCAGCCCGCTGCATCTTCCAGCCAGTCTGACCTGTTCGCGGCATAGGTCCAAGTGCGGATATAGGCAAGGCGCTTTGACAGAACGTCAATATCACCATCGGCCTTATCAATCCGCTGAACCTGCTGCGCAATCCAGTCTTCCGGTATAACCTGAGTTTTATTCGTCAGGAACCCGTAAATCTTACGCAATAAATCGACATGCTCGCTAATCATTGTTTTGCGGAAGTCGGGGATCTGACAAACATCCCATAACAGCCGCACAGCCGGGGCGCGGTCGGCGCGCATCATTATCTCAGGATCAGCGGCCAGCATCCGCAGCGCGGCGACATCCTCGCCCTCGCGGGTGCGTTGCAGCCCCTCCATCGGGGCGGGGGCGTCGAGGCTGGCCAGCAACGCGTCGGGGGTGGCGAATTGAAGCCGCGCATTGCGCCATTGCAGAGAGCCGACGGGGCGGAAGCGGTGATCCTCAATCGCTTCAACGACTTCCGGCTCGAACGGGTGGCAATCGGCGGTGACGCCAAAGCTGCCGTCATTCTTGTAGCGCCCTGCCCGCCCGGCGATTTGTGCGAGTTCCTGAGCCTCAAGATTGCGGTGTTTACGCCCGTCAAACTTGGCCTTGCCCGCGAACCAAACGCTTTTCAGATCGAGGTTCAGGCCCATGCCGATGGCATCGGTGGCGACGAGATATTCGACCTCGCCATCCTGAAACATTTTCACCTGAGCATTGCGGGTGCGGGGGGAGAGCGCGCCCATCACAACCGCCGCACCGCCCTTTTGACGGCGGATCAACTCGGCAATCGCGTAGACTTGATCGGTCGAGAAAGCGACGATGGCGGATCGCTGTGGCAAGCGGCTTATTTTTTTCGGTCCCGCATAGGTCAGCACCGAATACCGCTCGCGGATATGGAAGCGGGCGGCGGGGATGATCTGACCGATTCGCTCGCGCATGGTCAGCGCGCCGAGGAACAACGTCTCCTGCATCCCGCGCGCGTTGAGCAGGCGGTTGGTGAAGATATGGCCGCGTTCGGGGTCGTTGCAGAGCTGGATTTCATCGACGGCGATAAAAGCCGCCCCCGTCTCGGTCGGCATCGATTCGACGGTGCAGATGAAGTATTTCGCGCCGACGGGGACGATTTTCTCCTCGCCCGTGACCAGTGCGACGACGGACGGGCCGCGCAGGGCGACGACTTTGTCATAGATCTCGCGCGCCAACAGACGCAGCGGAAAGCCCATGACCCCGGTCTTATGCCCCAGCATCCGCTCGATGGCATAGGTGGTCTTGCCTGTATTTGTGGGGCCGAGTACCGCCGTAACGGT
>CALDZQ010000324.1 GCA_937944035.1 uncultured Neomegalonema sp.
ACGCTGATCCCCGTGGGCAGTGGCGGCACGATCTTGCTGCGCGGGGTCAAGCCGGCCGATTTGCGGGCGGATAGTATTGCGATGCGGTAGTGCGATTTCAAGAAAACCCGATAGGCGTCTCGACTTGGAAATCGTGCCAAAAAAGCTTCGGAGTGGCGGCCGATGGTAATAAAAAACCCCACCTCAAGGGCGGGGTTGATGTTTCAGGCAATCGTATCGTGGCAGTCTACTCTTCTTCAAACCGCAACGCGACGAAGCGGACATCGCCGCGACGGCTGACCAGAAGAAGGACGGAGCTTTTGCCCTCTTTCTTCTCGGCCTCGACCTTGGCCAAAGCGTCTTCGGGTGTTTCGACAGCTTCCTGAGCAACTTCGACGATGACATCACCGCGCCGGATGCCCTTTTTCGCCGCGACACTGGTTGAAGCGACATCCGTGACCAATACGCCCTTTTGATCGGGCTTGATCTGAAACTCTTCGCGCAGTTTACGGTCTAGTTTGCCGAGGTCCATGCCGAGAATGCTGGTGACTTCTGCTGACTCGGTCTCAGAGCTTTCCTCGTCGTCATCGACTTTTTTAGCGGTGTCGGTTTCAAGCAAGCCAACCATAACTTTCAGCGTCTTTGTCTTGCCCTTGCGCGACACAACCATGCGGACAGTTTCGCCCACGGCCGTGCCGGCAACCGCACGGGGCAGGGCGCGCATTTCGTCGATTTCTTTGCCGTTGAAGCTGAGGATCACGTCACCGATTTCAACGCCCGCCTTGGCAGCAGGACCGTCTTCGCTGACATCCTCGATCAACGCGCCTTTGGCTTCGTCGAGTTCCAAGCCTTCAACAAGCTCGTCCGTGACTTCGCGGATACGCACACCGATCCAACCGCGACGGGTTTCACCGAACTCTTGAAGCTGCGTGACAACCTGCTTGACGATTTTGGACGGGACCGAGAAGCCCACGCCGACCGACCCGCCGGTAGGGGAGTAAATCGCGGTGTTCACGCCGATAACGTCACCTTCCATATCGAACAGCGGACCGCCGGAGTTACCCCGGTTGATGGCCGCATCAGTCTGGAGAAAATCATCGTAAGGGCCGGAGTTGATATTCCGGTTCCGCGCGGAAATGATGCCTGCCGATACCGAACCGCCGAGGCCGAACGGGTTGCCGATTGCGATAACCCAATCACCGACGCGGGCGGCGTCACTGTCGCCGAAATTAACGAACACGAGCGGTTCGGCGGGTTCTTCGATCAGTTTAAGCAGCGCAATATCGGTTTTGGGGTCCGTGCCGATCAGTTTTGCATCGGCTGAATCGCCGTTTGCGAAGTTGATCGTGATTTCGTCAGCGTTCTCGATCACGTGGTTGTTGGTGACGATATAGCCCGTCGCATCAATCACAAAGCCGGAACCGAGCGATTGTACCTTGCGGGGCGTGCCGTTTTGTCCGCCACCGCGCTTGTCAAAGAAGTCTTTGAAAAAATCCTCAAAGGGCGATCCCGGCGGCAGCTGGGGCATTTCCGGTGCGGCGCGCGGTTTATCAACCGTTTGCGATGTCGAGATATTCACCACTGCGGGGCTGAGACGCTCTGCCAGATCGGCAAAACTGCCGGGCACTGACCGTGCCTCGACCACTTGCGATAGCAACGCACCGATCAACAAAACCAGCGATGCCAAGACGAGACGGGCACGCAACGTGGCCTTCCCGATAGCAATCGCGCGTGTGGAGGAGGTTTTTCTTGTCATAATGACTCCCGGAAAGAGGTGGTGCGAAACATACTTGTTTGGAGCTTATCGCGCTCAACTATGACTGCAATTAGGGCGGCGGGACAATCAGTACAAGGTTTCACGGTGACATTTACCGTGCAGCCGTTCAAGATCGCGCGAGCCATACGAGCAATATTCCGCCGGTACAAACGAGAAGGCCCACCAAACGGCGGGCCTCAACCGGCATTGAAAAGAATTCGATGAAAGCCCGCTTCGTGGCTTCGGGGGCGATAGCGTAAGCCGCCCCCTCGATCACAGCGGCAAGGCCGAGCGCGGTGAAAAGATCAGACCAACTCACCGCGCTCTCCTTTATTCGGGCTTGTTCGATGCGCCGTCGCGGTAGCGCAGGTACTCAAAGAAGTCTGAGTCCGGCGACATGACGATGCTTGAGTTCGATCCGCGCAATGCCTTTTCGTAAGCTCTCAAAGAGCGCTGGAAGGCGAAGAATTCTTCATCACGGCTGTAGGCATCCGCAAAGATACCGTTGCGTTCGGCATCGGCCATACCCATTCTTTCGGCCGCTTCACGTCCGGCTTCCGCAACAAGCTCTACGGCTTCTTTCTCGGCGATAGCGCGAATTTTGCGGGCCTCTTCCTCACCATCAGCGCGCAGGCCACGCGCAACCGCATTCCTGTCTTGGATCATCCGGTCATAGGTCGCTTCGAGCGTCTGATTGGGCAGGAACCATGTGCGAATACGCACATCAACAATATCAACACCGATTTTCGACGCCTGATCGTCGGCGAACTTGCTGACCTGCTTGAGAATGTCCTCGCGGCGGTCGGAGAGCACGGCATCCGCAGACTGCGAACCGAGCACTTTACCCAAGGAATCGCTCAGCATTTTCTCAAGACGTTGAACGGCCCCGAATTCATCGCCGACCGCTTCACGGAACTGCTGTGGATCGACAATCCGCCAGCGCGCGAAAGCGGCTGCGACGCGACGCTTGCCGTCAACCGGCAGGATCGTCACTTCGTTCGTCTCAAGCGGCAGAATGCGCTTTTCATAGATGATTTTGGTGTTGAACGGCGCGGGCCATTTGAACTTGATGCCCGGCGTGTCTACAACGCGCTGAACCTTACCAAATGCAAGCACTAGCGCTTGTTTACGCTCGTCCACGATGAACACGGTCGAGTAAATCAGCAACAGGATTGCAACGGCGATGCCGCCAAAGATACGTCCCTTGGTCATTTGCTTGCGCCTTTCTTGCCGAGTTCATTCAGCGGAAGGTACGGTACAATACCGTTACCGCTGCCATCGCTGGGTTGATCGAGAATGATCTTATCGATGTCGCTGAAAACCCGTTCCATCGTTTCGAGATAGAGACGCTGGCGTGTCACATCAGGGGCTTTGCGGTATTCTTCGTAGATCGCCTTGAAACGCGAGGCTTCACCTTCCGCATCCTTGACGACGCGAGCCGTGTAACCATCCGCATTTTCGAGCAGTTGTGCCGATTCACCACGGGCCTCAGCGAGCTTCTGGAGTGCGTAACCTTCAGCTTGGCGCTGTTTGGCGACTTTTTCCTGAGTCGCTTTGGTCACGTCATCGAACGCCTCTACCACCGGTTTTGGCGGATCGACAGAGACGAAGTTGACACGGACAACATTGACGCCGGACTCGTAGCCGTCGAGGGTGTTTTGGATCAATGTTTCGACCTGATCGGTGATGACCGCGTCGCGGTTGAGAACGGGCTGCACTTCGGAGCGGCCGATTACTTCGCGGATCGATGCTTCGGATACAGCTTCGATCGTCGATTCAGGTTGGGCGAGGTTGAAGAGGTAATCGTCGGGTTTGAGAATATTCCAGATGATTTGGAAATTCACATCGACGACGTTTTCATCGCCCGTCAGCATCAAGCCCTCATCACGCCGTGATGCCGAGGTGCGGCGGGTGGCTGCGCGGACATCATTTGCACCGACATCAATCGAGCGTTCGCCGGTGACGTTGAGGATCTCATGCGTTTGCAGGGGCCAGAATGCGAGGTTCAGGCCGGGACCGCGCGGGGGCGGTGAGTATTCGCCAAGTGTAAGAACGATAGCGTTCTCGCTGGTTTCGACCTGGAACACCGAGGACAGCGCCCATGCGCCAAGAAGCAGAACAGCGCCGATGCCGAGCATGGCTTTGCCGGGGATTTGGCTGCCGCCGCCGCCGCCTCCACCGCCGCCACGTCCACCCATGACTTTACGCAAGCGGTCCTGTCCCTGCCGGAACAATTCATCAAGATCGGGCGGTGTCGGCCCACCGCCGCCTCCGCCGCCATTGCCGCCGCCTCCGCCGTTGCCACGGCCACCGCCGGGCGGGCCGGAACCCCAAGGGCTTTTGCCATTACCACCGCCGCCGGATGAGCCACCGCCACCCCACGGGCCTCCAGAGTTATTGCTCCAGGGCATAGATGCTCCTTCATTATTCATTTTGCAGCCTCTCCGGCACTTGTCGTTGGGGTCGTTCTAAGCGCGAAACCACGTACGTTCAACGCAACTCTCGCCATAAGCATTGATTTGGTGCAGAACGTCCTCCGGTTCAAGCGTCTGCGACTTTTCAACAAAGGCATTTCAGCGCATGTGATCGATTAAAAGCATCAACACCGCACGAATACCTGAGGAAAAATGACCGATACGCTGATAACCCAAATCTATCTGATACTCACGACTGAAGGCGCAAAAGCGCATGGTTCGGGGCTTTCAGCGATGTTGCAGCGCTTAAAACCCGCCTGCGTCCGTTTTGAAATCAGCGATAGTGACTCCGAAAGCATCAGTTTGGCGATTGATTTGAGCGCCGTGTGCCACGGGCACGATATTCCACTGGTTATCGGCGGTCCGGACGATGTTGCCCTCGCAGTTGCCAAGGCATCCGGTGCGGATGGTGTTCATCTGACCAACGCGCCGAAAGCCGCCGGGTGGATACGCGAAGCATTGGGGGATGATTGCATTGTCGGCATGGGTGGTCTTGAGTCGCGCCACGACGCGATGCTCGCCGCTGAAACGGGAGCCGATTATGTCGCGCTTGCGGGCGGGTGGGGCGATGATTCGCATGTGCCGGATGAAATCCGGTGGTGGGCCGAGACGATTGAGACTCCGCTGGTGGTCGAGGACGCGCACAACGCCGAACGCATGAAGGCGCTTTCGGGGTTGGTCGAATTCATCACCGTGGATGCGGATCAACCTGATCTGCTCGCGGCCGCGTTGGCGGGCCTATCCGAGGATGCGGTCTAAGGTCTCTGACGGTTGGCCTGAATAGAATTTGCGGTAGCGGTCAGCGATGCGGCTTGTCTCCATGATAAGGCAGACATCGACCGTGTTGAATTCGGTGTCGCGATAAGCGCCGTCACCGACAAACCCGCCCAGACGCAGGTAGCCCTTAATCAGCGAGGGGGTTTGCCGCATGGCATCCGAGCGCGATAATCCCTCTTTTGGGAGCAGGTTCATCGAATTGTAATGCTCAGGCAAAACCCGCGCCCTCAATGCCTCTGGCGCGAGATGGTGGTGGTGGAGATAGGACAGCGGCAAAGCCAGCGGTTCAAGCGCATCACCGTGGAAGCTGGCGCAGCCGAACAGCAGGTTCAGACTGTGCCGATCAATGTATTTCGCCAGCGCCATCCACAATAGCTGCATAGCCGAGCCGCCGCGATATTCCTTGGCCACGCACGAGCGGCCCAGCTCTAACGTCTCGCCGTTATAGGCTTCGATCCGGGACAGGTCGAACTCGCCAGCCGTGTAAAACCCCAATGTTGTTTTCGCCACTGAGCCGCGTAACAGGCGATAGACGCCGACGACTTCATCCAGCGGATCGTCAACGGCGCGGTCATGGTCGATAAGGATCAGGTGATCGCATACCGCATCAAAGCGGTCCTGCTCGCGGCGCAATGCGCGTTGCTCTGTGGGCGCTTTCGCACCCATTTCCTCGACGAATACCGAATAGCGCAAGCGTTGTGCGCTTTGCACTTCCTCTGGCGTCTGCGCCAGTCGAACGGTGAACCGGCCAGCGGACACTTCCATCAACATCCTTTTTCCACCGTGCGGCGGATTATCTTACGAACTCCGGGGTCCGCAGTTATAGAGACCAATCGCGATCATTGGACAGCGACGGGATACGCTGGCGGGCTTTTTCAATCATGCCCATATCAAGGTCGGCAAAAATAACGCCCTCGCCCTGCTCAGCATCTGCCAGTACCGTACCCCAAGGGTCGATGATGAGTGAGTGGCCATAGCTTTCGCGTAAGCTGGTTTCATCTGTCCCGTGATGCCTGCCCCATTGTGCCGGGGCCAGAACAAAGCAGCCGTTTTCGATTGCCCGTGCCTTCAGCAGCGTATGCCAATGCGCCCGGCCCGTCGGGGCGGTGAACGCACTCGGAACAGTCAGAATTTGCGCGCCTGCTTGCGCCAAAGCCCGGTACAAGGCGGGAAAGCGCAGGTCGTAGCATACCGTCATGCCCAGTTTCGCCCAAGGCAGGTCGGCCAAAACAGCCTTGTCACCCGGCTTGTACGATGCCGCCTCGCGGAAGCGTCCCTGATCGCCGAGATCGGCCTCGAACATATGAATCTTATCGTAGCGCGCCTGTATTTTGCCGTCCGGCCCGATCAGAAGCGAGCGGTTGATCGCCCTGTCGCTTTCCCCTTCCGCTTTTAGCGCAAGTGAGCCGATCAGGATCGTGACGCGCCGCTCTGCCGCCAGTTCCTGAATCGATGCGAGGCACGGATCTTCGGCTTCTGACACGATGGTCGAGAAAAGCGCGTCGCGGTTGGGGGCAATCAGGTTGGTGACTTCGGGTGTTGCGATAAAGGTCGCATCCCCATCCGCCGCTTGCCGGATCAAATCGCGCGCCCGCGCCCTGTTATCATCGGCATCACCCGTGGCATTCATCTGCACCAGAGCGACGCGCGGGGCGGTCATAAGGATAAAAGCGGATCAAGCCCGCCTTTCCGGTCCAGCGCGTTCATATCGTCAAAACCGCCGATATGCTCGTTATCAATGAAAATCTGGGGCACGGTGCGCCCGCCGTTCGAGCGCTTGCTCATCTCGGCCCATTTAGCCTCGTCCGTATCGACGCTGTATTCGTCGTATTCAACGCCTTTGCGGTCCAAAACGCGCTTGGCCATCGTGCAATATCCGCAGGTACGCTTCGTGTAGATTTCGACTTTGGCCATGAGAGACCCTTTATAACTGTTCCCGCGATACAGATAGGGCATCATGCACGTTCAAGGAAGGGGTGTGATGAAATCCGCATCAGAAGCGCAGAACAGCGCCGTTCAGAGGCTTGACTGCGTCGGATTTCTGTTCAAGCGTTGGCGTGGTGTTTATACGGGAGGCGCGCATGTCTGTATTGAGCAATGAGCAAATTGAAGCATTCTGGCGGGACGGGTTTCTCGTTGTCCAGGACGCAGTGTCACCTGAGCAACTGGAGGGGCTGCGGCGCGAGTTTGGCGGTTGGGTAGCCGAAAGCCGGGATCATGGTGATGATTACGGGCAGACGCTGGACGGGCGGGCGCGGTTTGATCTGGAGCCGGGGCATAGCGCGGAGCGTCCGGCGCTGCGGCGGGTGCAATCGCCTGAGGAAGTATCGGATGTGTTTCTCGGCGTGATGCGCGAGGCGCGGACGGTGGATTACGTGGCGGATTTGCTGGGGCCGAACCTTAAATTCCACCACGGAAAGGTGAACTCGAAACAGCCCGGCGCGGCGACCAAGGTGAAGTTTCATCAGGATTTCCCGTTCCAGCCGATGACGAATGACGATCTCATCACCGCTTTGCTGTTTGTCGATGAGGTGACGCTGGAGAACGGGCCGTTGGAGGTTGTGCCGGGCACTCATAGAGGCCCGCTCTATTCACTTTGGCATGACGGGCGCTTTACGGGGGCGGTGTCGGACGCGGTTTTCGCCGAACATGAGGACAATCTGGTCAAATGCACCGGACCCGCAGGCGCGGTTTGCCTGATGCACGCGAGCCTGCTGCACGGGTCGGCCCCTAATCTGTCAGATCAGCCGCGCACGCTGTATATCACAACGTATTACGCGGAAGACGCGATTGAGCTTAGCCCCAACCACCTGCCGAGCAAGCATACGCATGAGCTGGTGCGGGGAGAGGCGACGGGGCGGGTGCGGTGTTCCGCCTATGAGATGGAAATACCGGAGAAGCCGTCATCGACTTCGTTCTTCGACCAGCAGGCTGCGGGGTAGGGGGGCACGCTGCGTCCGGCGTGTTGTGGAGGCGTTTTTGTGAGCGGCTTTCTGAATTCCGGTGACATTTTCCCAACACCCAAAGATCCCTCCCCTTGCGTCAGTCTTGCACCTGCCGCCCTGTCTGCTATCGAAGAGCGATCAATTTCAGGAGGCACAGAATGGCCGATTATACGGCAATCCGTTACGATCTGTCCGATGGCGTGGCGACGATTACGCTGAACCGGCCCGATACGCTCAACAGTCTCAACGGCCCGATGCGCAAGGAGTTGACCCATGCGTTCGGACGCGCGCCTGCCGAGGGGGCGCGGGTTGTGGTGCTGACGGGGGAGGGGCGCAGCTTTTGCTCCGGTCAGGATTTGGGCGAGACCGAGGGCGGCTTGCCGGATGTCGAGCGTACCTTGCGCGAAGAATATGAGCCGATGGCTCATGCGATTCTGAATTGCGAGCTGCCGGTAATAGCCGCTGTAAACGGCGTTGCGGCGGGGGCGGGGGCCAGCCTTGCGCTGTTGGCGGATATTGTGATTGCGGGACATACATCCAGTTTTGTGGTCGCGTTCGCGCGCATCGGCCTGATGCCGGATGTGGCGCTGACGTATTTTCTGCCCAAATTGGTCGGCCTGCCCCGTGCGATGGGCATGGCGATGACGACCGAGCCTGTGGATGGTGTGCGGGCGGCGGAATGGGGGCTGATCTGGAAATCGGTGCCTGATGAGGAGCTGATGCGCTATGTCGCCAAGATGGCGGGGGCGATGGCCAAAGGGCCGACGCGCTCATTCGCGCTGACGAAAAAGGCGATGCGGGCCGGGTTTGAGGCTGATCTCGTGGCGCAAATGAAGCTGGAAGCGGCTTCGCAAGCGGAAGCGGCGGGGACGCGTGACTTTATGGAAGGGACCACAGCGTTCATGCAAAAGCGTGTGCCGAGCTTTGAAGGGCGGTAACGTGCCCGGCCTGCTGCGCCGGTTTATCGTGTTACAACTCAACGCCGCGATTTTCGGGATCGGCATTCTGGCGCTGCTGCTGCTGACATGGGCGGTGTGGCAGGATGACTGGCCGGTTTACCGCTACGACTTTCTGTTCATCTGCGTACTCGCGATCCAAGGCATGTTGCTGTGGAGCGGGTGGGAGACATGGCAGGAGGCGCGGGTCATCTTCGTGTTCCACATCGTCGGCGTGGCGATGGAGATATTCAAGACGTATGTGGGGTCTTGGGTATATCCGGAACCTTCGGCGCTGGCGCTGGGCGGTGTGCCGCTGTTCACCGGATTTATGTATTCGGCGGTCGGCAGCTATATCGCGCGATTTTGGCGGTTGAGCGGGATGCGGTTGGAAAATGCGCCGCCCTGGCCGCTGGCGGTTGTGCTGTCGATTGCGATTTACGTGAATTTCTTCACGCATCATTACATCGCAGATTTCCGTTGGCTGTTGTTCATCGCCATTCTGGTGCTGTACGGGCTGTGCTTTGCGCGTTTTCCGGCTGTATCGCGGCGGATTCCGGTGTTGGGATTTTTTGTGCTGGCCGCGCTGCTACTCTATGTGGCGGAGAACATCGGCAGCGTCACGGGAACGTGGCTGTATCCGGGGCAGATGGACGGGTGGCGGCTGGTTAATCCATCGAAGATCGGGGCGTGGTTTTTGCTGATGATTGTCAGCTTTACACTGGTGCAATCGGTTCAGCGGCGGGATTGAGCGGTTGAAGACGTGCCCGCTGATGGCAACGGGCATATCCACATACTCCGTGTCTATTCGTATCCGACGCGATCGTAGATTTTCTGTGCGGTCTTCTGGTTTTCGCCCAGCGCATTGAGTTGCAGCGTATCCTGACGGAAAAGCCCCAACGCAGCGACACTTGGGGCAAGACCGACGCCGGAGACGACGGGGTATTCATCATTACCCGCCGAGAAATACTTCTGTGCGCTGTCTCCGGTGAGGTATTCCAGAAACTTTATCGCGTTCTCACGGTTCGGGGCGTGGGCGGCGACGCCTGCGACGGACAGATTCATGTGGGTTCCCGTGCTGGACTGGTTCGGAAAGACCCAACCGATCTTATCCGTCTCGCCGCTGAGGCTTTTGACATCTTTGCGCAGGCTGCGGGAGAAATAATAGCTGTTGGCAACGGCGATCATGCATTCGCCAGATATGATGCCGCGCAGTTGATCGGTGTCGCCGCCCTGAGGCTTGCGGGCGAAGTTTGCGCGGAAACCCGCCGCCCATTCCTGCGCTTTTTCCTCGCCGTGATGGGCGATGATCGAGGCCAAGAGGGACTGCATGTAGATGTTGCCGGAGGACCGGGCGCAGATCATGTTTTTATACTGGGGATCGGCGAGATCGGCATAGGTGCGTGGCGGGTTCGGGACTTCGGCTTTGTTATAAAAGATCATGCGTGCGCGTTGCGAGATTCCGTACCATTTGTGGGATTCATCACGCAAATGCGGCTGTATCCGCTGATCGAGAGTCTCCGATGAAACTGATTGCAGCAATCCCGCCTGTTCCGCGCGCCAGGCATTGCCGACATCGACGGTTATGAGCACATCTGCGGGGCTGTTGGCCCCTTCCGCCTGCATCCGGGCAAGCAGAGCGCCCGCTTTGGCCTCGACGCGGTTGATGGTGATGCCTGTCGCTTCCTCAAAGTCGCTGTAGAGCCGCTCGTCTGTATCGTAATGGCGCGAGGAATACAGGTTTAACGCCCCTTCAGCGAAGGCTGGAACACTGCCGAATGCCATTAGAGCGGTGAGTGTGGCGGTGAGCGTGAGGCGGCGCATGGGTGAGTCCTTTCGCATGGGTTTCATCATAGATTCTAATACCCGTTTAAAATAGTCAAGATTATATCCGACAAAATAAGTTGGTAATTTTATAGGGGCTTGGCGCGGCCTTACAGCAGCGCGGCGACGGCATTCGCTGCACGGGCTGTCTCGGCCAAGGGCGGGCCGCTCCGGTCCGGGAGTTCGGGTGCGAAAGGCGAGGCCGCTCCCGCATCGAACAATGCGCTGTGGAATTGTGCGATTTTGCCGCCCTCGTTCAGCAAGGGGTAGATCATCACGGGTGCGGGGGTGGAGGCGGCTTCGGACGCCATATTCACAGAATCGTCCGTCACCATGATCGCGTCCGCCCAAGCGAGCATTCCCTGATAGGGATTATCCCCGGACCCGTCCCAGAACCACGCCTCCGGCAGCGCTGCGCGGAGGAGGGCGGTGTTTGCCTCTCCGGTCCGGCGGGATGCTGTAATCATCAGTGTCCCGCCTGTGTGCGCGGCGAGTGCGGCAAGATCATCGGCCAAACGCTGTGTCATCGCGGCGGTCATGGGTGTACGCTTCGTCGCCCCGCCGATCAGCACAGCGATGCGGGGTCCGGGCAACGTGCCGAACGTCCCGCTCCATGCGGTTCGCGCCGCCGCCAAACCATCGGGTGTGATCCGGTTCACCGAGCCGAGCGTTTGCACCACATTCGCCCCGCTCACCCCATCATGCGCGGGGGTGATGACCAGATCAAACCGCGCGGGGGGCAGGCCGCAATCGAGGATTTGCACGGCCCGCGCCCTGCCGTCGCGTTTGATCGCCTCCACAAACGGGGCTACGCGCCGCCCGGCCCCGATCACCACATCCGCTGTGCCCAAATCCGCAGCAAGCGATAGCACCACCCGCGCGGGGAGTGCCGCCCACAGGCGCAGCGGAGTTTTGACGATCAGCGTTGGCACATCGAGGTCACACTGCCGCACAACGCCGCCGCACTGTAGCGCCACGGCATCGGCCAGCCCCCGCGCCATCGCCACATTACCCGCCCGCCCGTCACTGAGCGCTAAAATTTCAGGGTGAGATGATTTCATTTCCATTTCCGGCGCATTCGGGTAATTTTCTTTCGTCAATCACTGCCTCAGACTCACGGGGCCAATACCATAAGACGGGGGCGTAATGCCAAGTGTCAAACTCGACGCAATCGACAGGCAAATTCTGGCAGAGCTTCAGGCCGACGGGCGCATCACCAATGTAGAGCTGTCAAAGCGCGTCGGGATCTCGGCTCCGCCCTGCCTGCGCCGCGTGCGGGCGTTGGAGGAGGCAGGGTATATCAACGGCTATCATGCCGATCTGGACAGCCGCGCGTTGGGCTTTGATGTCACGGTTTTCGCGATGGTGGGGCTGCGCAGCCAAGCGGGGGCGGACCTGACGGCGTTTGAGGATCAAGCCAAAAAGTGGCCGTATGTGCGCGATTGCTTCATGCTGAACGGCGAGGTCGATTTCCTGCTGCGCTGCGTCTCGCCGAACCTGAGCAGCTTTCAACGTTTTTTGACGGATGATCTGACATCCGCGCCGAATGTGGCCAATGTTAAGACGCAGCTTGTTGTACGCAACGCGAAACACGCGGCAGGGCTGCCGTTGGAGTTGATTGTGTATGAGGAGGAGTGAGGGGGCAGAGTGCTGAAGACAGTCTTGCATTCTTTTGAGAGAGTCATTCCGGCGAAGGCCGGAATCCATTCATCAAATATCGTTAAGCGCTAAGCATTTGAAAATGTGTGGCTTCCCTTTGTCGTTCACAAGGGTCTGTTTCAGAGAATGCTGAAAAATGGACTCCAGCCTTCGCTGGAGTGACATTATTTTCTAGCAGTTTTTATATCAATCTCTCGGTGCCAGCCTCAGGCCCAATTCCCGCAGTTGCGTGTTGTCCACCGTTGACGGTGCGCCCATCATTAGGTCTTCGGCGCGTTGGTTCATGGGGAACATGACGACTTCGCGGATGGCGCTTTCGCCTGCCAGCAGCATGACGATCCGCTCCATGCCCAGCGCCATGCCGCCGTGGGGTGGTGCGCCGTATTTGAAGGCGTTCAGCATTCCGCCGAAGCGTTCTTCGACCTCTGACGCGGGATAGCCCGCGATCTCGAAGGCTTTGAGCATGATTTCGGGCTTGTGGTTCCGGATTGCGCCCGACCCCAGTTCGTAGCCGTTACAGACCACGTCATACTGATACGCGGTCAGTGCCAGCGGATCGCCCGCCAGCCCGTCCATCCCGCCTTTGGGCATTGAGAACGGGTTGTGCGAGAAATCGATTTTCTTGTTCTCGTCGTCGTATTCGTACATCGGGAAATCGACGATCCAGCACAGCTCGAAGCGTTCTTTATCGGCAAGGTCCAGTTCGTCGGCGACCACATCACGGGCGCGGCCCGCGACGGCGACGAAGTTTTCGGGCTTGCCGCCGAGGAAGAACGCGGCGTCGCCCGCGCCAAGGCCGAGTTGCTGGCGGATGGCTTCGGTGCGTTCGGGGCCGATGTTCTTGGCGAGCGGGCCAGCGCCTTCAAGGTCGCCAAAATGCGCTTTAAGTAACAGTGCTGCTAAGTCTAGATCGCCATCTTCACTTGCTTTGGATGCCTGTTCAAGAATATTTCTCTCAAACTCTGAAATGCCCTCAAACTCGTCAGAAAGTTTTTTCCAAATCGGCTGTAACTCTTCAATCGCTGCACGCGAAGCGGGATCTTGAATGTCAAGTTTATCCATAGCGCGATTTAGTGAAGCCAATTTTTCCAAAGCGTCTGCAGAGGCGATTTTATTTTCTTTTTTCCGCCACAAGATATAGCCCATCCCCGGCAAACCCTCTTTCTGCGCCCATGCGTTCATTCGGTCACAGAATTTGCGGCTGCCGCCTTTGGGGGCGGGGATGGCGCGGATTTCGGTGTCCGGCTTTTCCAGCATCGAGGCGAAGATTTTGAAGCCTGATCCACGGAAATGGTCGCTAACGATCTGTATCTCGATCGGATTGCGCAGGTCGGGCTTGTCAGAGCCGTATTTGAGCATCGATTCCGCATAGGGGATGCGGCGGAATTCCTGCGTGACGGGCTTGCCGTTGGCGAATTTCTCGAAGATGCCGCGAATGACGGGTTCCATTGTCGAGAGAACCTCGTCCTCCTCCACAAAACTCATCTCAAGGTCGAGTTGGTAGAATTCGCCCGGCGAGCGGTCGGCGCGGGGGTCTTCATCGCGGAAACACGGCGCGATTTGGAAATAGCGGTCGAATCCGGCGACCATAATCAGCTGCTTAAACTGCTG
>CALDZQ010000325.1 GCA_937944035.1 uncultured Neomegalonema sp.
CCCAAAATTCCCGGCGACGGCGCACCGTCAGGCCGCCCGAACCACAGCCCGATCACATGCCGCCCGTCAAACCCCACCGCCCAGGCATCGCGATGGCCGTAAGACGTGCCCGTCTTAAACGCCAACACCTCCTGCAAGGCATTCTCCGGCGCGGGCGCACCGGCCAGAATATCCGCCACCTGCCACGCCGCTTCGGGCGACAGCATCGCTCCCCCTGTCTCCACCGCACCGGATTGCGCGCGCAAAGCCACCACTTCACCCCCGCGCGCCAGCCCCGCATACAGCGTCACCAGATCGTGCAAACTCAGCCCCAGCCCGCCCAGCGCAATCGCCAGCCCCGGCGCATCGCCTCCCGGCAAGCGCGCCTCAACCCCCGCGCGCCGCATCCGCGAGACCAGCCGCGACGGACCAATCGCATCCAACGCGGCCACCGCCGGAATATTCAGCGAAAGCTGCAACGCCTTACGGATCGTCACCGTGCCGTGGTATTGCCTGTCAAAATTCTGCGGCGCATAGCGCCCGAACCGCATGGGCCGGTCATCGATCAAGGTTTCGGGATGCCCCGCGCCCTGCTCAAACGCCAGCCCGTAAATCAGCGGTTTCAGCGTCGATCCCGGCGAGCGGGTCGCACGGCTCATATCAATATACCCGCCACGCGCGGTATCATGCAGATCCGCCGAGCCGACCTGTGCCAAAATCTCGCCCGTCTGATGGTCAGCCACGATAGCAGCCGCCGAAATCCTCGCCCCCAGCGACCGCGCACGGGCTTTGAGCAGCGCTTCCAGCTCGCCCTGCAACCCCGCATCCAGCGTGGTCGTAACCACCCCTTCCCCGCGCAGCCGGTCCGCCACATGCGGGGCCAGTTGCGCAAATGCCAGCCGCCGCACGGGCACAGCTTCGGTCTTCGCCGCCGCCGCATCATTCGGATCAAGCGCCCCCGCCAGAACCGCGCGATCCAGCACCCGATCCCGCGCCGCCTTTGCGCGCAAGGGGAAACGATCAGGCCGCCGCCCCTCCGGCGATTGCGGCAGCGCCACCAACAGCGCGGCCTCCGCTTGGGTCAGGCGTCGCGGCTCCTTGCCGAAATAACTCAGGCTCGCCGCACGCACGCCCTCGATATTCCCGCCAAACGGCGCGAGCGCGAGATACAATCGCAAAATTTCCGGTTTGTCGAGCGCGCGCTCCAGCGCCAGCGCCACCCGCATCTGCCGCAGCTTACCTCCGGGCGAACGCGTCGGAATCTCCTCCAGCAGTCGCGCCACCTGCATCGTCAGCGTCGACCCGCCCGACACAATCCGCCCCGCCTTCACCGACGACCAAACCGCCCGCACCATCGCACGGGCATCCACCCCCGCATGATCCCGAAACCGCTTGTCCTCATACGCGAACAGCAGATCAAGATACCCCCGATCCACCGCACTCTCACTCACAGGCAACCGCCACAGCCCGTCTTCCACCTGATAAGCCCGCAACAAGACCCCGTCACGATCCAGCACCGTGGCCGAGGTCGCAGGCGAGAGCGACGGCAACACAGTCGCGTCAACCCACCTGTCCGCAGCAAAAACTGAGACGGCGAGCAGGACTGCACCCGCAATCAGGGTTTGCTTAACCCGTTTGGCTCTCAAAACTCCCATGCGCAATCATGGAGCGATCAGAGAGGCTTTTCAATGGCCAACGGACAATTCCGCTCAATGCGAAAACAGCACCGGGACCGTCATCGTCTTCAGAATCTCCCGCGTGACACCGCCAAACACGTATTCCCGCGCCCGCGAGTGGCCGTATCCGCCCATCACCAGCAAATCCGCCCCGTGATCGGCGATGCGTGACAGCAGATCACTCGCCACCGAAGTCTCCGGCGGGGTCGCGGTATCGGCAACCACGGTGATGTCATGGCGGGCCAGCGTGGTGGCCAGTTCCGCCCCTTGCAGCAAGGTCATATCCTTCGCGGCCGCCTTCGATTTCACCGCATAAAGCCGCACATCTTCCGCGCTCAGCAAGAACGGCATCGCATCGAAAACCGCCCGGCTGCTCTCGCGCGACCCGTTCCAGGCCACAAACACATGCTTGCCGAAATCCGTGTGATCCCCCGCATAAGGGACCATCAGAACAGGCCGCCCGGCTTGCAAAATAACCCGACCGACTTCGCCAAAATTATTGCCCACAGGATTACCCGCGTCCGGTTGCGGCAGGATCAACAGATCGCAACACCGGGCGTGATCGACCACATCCTCATCAATATCAGGCACTTGCGACCAAACCGCCCGCCATTCGACGGTAACACCCGGCTGCCCGTCCGCAAGGTGCGCAAACCGCGCCTCCAGCGTATCGGCCAGCGCTTTCGCACTTTTCCGGACCTGCGCCTGAACCTCCACAGGAAAATCAAAGCGATAGGCCGGATAGACTTCGGGGCTGGGAATAACATGCAGCCCGATGACATGCCCGCCGGTTTCCTTAGCGACGTTCAACGCGGCAGGCACAACCCGATCCAATTCTTCGACCGAGTTGGCGTGAACGAGAATGGTTTTAAAGCTCATGATGATCTCCTTCTTACGGATCAATCATGGCGCGCCCTGCGGTGTATCACATTGACAGAGATCAAATTGCGGCTCAATCCCCGTCCGTATCCGGCGCACTGGGCCGCCGCGATGGCCCCCCGTTTGCACTCCTGGCCACCAATTCCAATGCCTGATCGAGGTTTTTGATGCTGACCTCGGTTTGCGCGAACGGAATCGCGATCTTCTCTTCGCGGAAGCGGCGATCAATCTCAAAGTTGATGTCCGAGCGCACCGTCAGCACCCAGTTCACATCGCGCAAATGCACACGCAATTCAAAATCCAGCGAGCTGGCCCCGAACCCCTGAAAAACCACCACGGGCGGCGGACGGCGCAGGACCATAGGATGCGCGCGGGCGATCTCCAGCAAGACTTTCTCCACCTTGCGCACATCGGTCCCGTAATCGACCCCCACCGGACAAATCGCCCGCCCCATCAGATCACCGTGGGTGAAATTGGTCACTGCGCCGGAGATCAGCTCCGAGTTCGGCACGATATAGCTGGCCTTGTCGAATGTCTGGATTTCAGTGGAGCGGACATTGATTTTCTTCACCGTCCCGTGCGTGTTCGCCACCTCGATCCAGTCCCCGACCTTGATCGGCCGCTCGATCAGCAGGATAACACCGGAGACGAAGTTGTTGACGATGTTCTGAAGGCCGAAACCGATACCCACGCCCAGCGCCGCACCCAGAAACGCCAGATTCGTAAGATCAATCCCCCCGACGCTGACCGCCAGCAGGCCGGATACGAAAAAGCCCAGATACCCAAGCCCCGACACAATCGACGACCGCGCCCCCACATCGAGGCGCGTTCTCGGCATCACCGCACGGCGCAACAGCGCTTGCAGCAACCGCGTGACAAACAGGCCCAGCCCGAACACGAACGCCGCGATCAGCAGATCACCGGGGCGGAACACACTGTCCCCGATGGTGAAGCCTTCGGTCAGGCCGAAATAGACCTCCTCCAAATCCCCCATCGTCGCGCCCCAAACCAGCGCAAGCACGGGCGCGGCCAGCAGGGACAGCACAAAGCCGACAAACACGGGCAGCAAGCCCAGACGCTGCTCGGATTTACCGTCCGGCTCTTTCTTGCTGGTATCCCCCGCAACCTCATACAGCGCTTCGGACCCCTCGCGCGCGACCAGAAACAGCACGACGGCAACGCCGACCACGGCGGCGCTCAGGATCGCATTCTGGAAAATATACCGCGACAGCCCGAAATACCCGACCGCCGCCGCCAACGGTGCGGCAACCGATATGACATAGGCCAATTTGCAGCCCGTCCGGATCAGCGTATCGGCAAAGGGCGTTTCTTCATCGCCGGGGTTTTCCGTATGATCGGCGATTGTCTCACGGTCTTTGGCAATGCCGCCCCATATCCGCGCAAAGCGCCACAGATACAACGCGCCGAACACGATGATACAGAAATTGACAACCGTCAGCGCCTCAATCGGAATATCGAGCTTTTCGCCCCCGCCGATCAGCGCGATGTCGAGCGCAAGGCTCAAACCGACCATCATCGCAAACCACGCCGCTTTCGACGCGGTCTTATCATCAAGCGCCGAAAGCCTCAGCGACGGCACGGTCGGCGCGAAAAACGCGTAAATCAGCGCGTACATCAACGCCATAGCCGCCGCCGCAAGGGTCAGCGCATCAACGGCCACACTGCCCTTCGGCCCCAGCAATTCCAGCACTTCCAGCGCATACCGGACCGCTGCAAGCGCGGCGATCGGCAGGATCAGCCGCGTCAGCGTGACCCCGACACCAACCAGCAACCGCCGCGCCCGCGACGGCCCTTCGCCCAATACCGGATCAGGCAGCGCGTCAAGCCTTTGCGGCTTGGCCAGTGTTTTGCCATTCGCATTCAGGCCGCCGAACGCCGATAATTCCGTCTCATCGTGAATCTCTTTCGGCGAATAGATGTCCATCGCCGCAGACAGACGCCGCAAAGCATAGCGCCGGGCGAAAAATATCAGCAGAAACGCGAACAACACGGCGGCAATGGCCGCGATCCCGGTCGGAGACCACAGCGCCGCACGCTTGGCGCGCGCATCGCCGCTGGTCGCTTCGGACACCATATCAAAGCCGACGCCAAGGCTGCGATTGGCGGTAATCACCCAGTTTCGCGGATCAAGCGGGACGGGGCCGCGTTGCAGCAACTTATTCGTAAACCGCCGCCTCTGCGCCTCCGTAGCCGTTGCGATCAGGCGATCCGCCCGCGTGAAGGCCAGCTGGGATTTGCTGACAATCGCATTCAGATCTTCAATCCGCGCGTTGATCTGCGTGCGCTCGGCGGCAACCGACGCATCCTCGGTAGCCCCTTCCGCAGGGGCCGGACCCAGCGCATCCAGCTGTTCCTGCAACGGCGCAAGCTGCGTTCTCGCGGCATCCAACAGCGCCCGCGACCGTATCCGCACCGGATCAAGCTGTTCGCGCAAAGCCTGCGCCAGCTCGGGGTCAACATCATCAGTCCGCAGCGTCTCATCAGCCCGCGCGGCTTCGTTTTCCCATTTCTGAAACAACGCGCTCGCGTTATCGAGGCTCACCTCTTCCGTCTGCGCCAGCGCCCCCGAAGAAAGCGTCAGCGCGGCGAACGAAAACGTCAGCGCAACGATCACTGGGAAGAGCCGCGCGATCAAACGAAACCGGGTCATTTAAGCCGCCGCCCCGCCGTCACCGGCGCAAATCGCCAGAAAATTGTCAATATCACTTTCCGGCGTCGTCGGCGCACAGACCAGCCGAACCATCACCGCCTCCCCGTCACCGTCCTCGGTTTGCGAGGCAGGCTCCAGATAATACCCCGCCCCCGCCTCTCTCAAACGCCTGTGTACCGCCAGCGGCAAGCGCGCGAAAATCATATTCGCCTGCGGCTCGTTCAGAATATCGATCTCAGGATGCGCAGCCAACGCTGCGGCGATTTTCTGGCCCATCGCATTGGCATGGCGGGCGTTGCGCAGCCATAAATCATCGGTCAGATAGGCATCCATTTGCGACGAAAGAAGCCGCCCCTTAGAGACAAGATGCCCGCCCCGCTTGCGCCGGAATTCAAACTCCGCAATCCGCGCGGCCTGGCGTTCAGGGTCGAAGAAAATCACCACCTCCGCCGCCAGCGCCCCGTTCTTCGTCGCGCCCAGACACAAGACATCGACCCCCGCCTGCCAGCTCATCGCGGCGGCCGTTTCATTGCCCGCCACCAGCGCATTCGCAAACCGCGTTCCGTCCAGATGCACGGCCATCCCTTTGGCATGGGCAATCGCGCACAATTCCGAAAGCTGCGCCGCCGTATAAAGCGCGCCCATCTCGGTCAGATTGGTCAGGCTCAGCGCCGCAGGTTGGGCCTGATGCACCCCCCGCGCGCCCGCCTCCACCAGTGCCGCGCTCAGGGCGACCGGATCAATCCGCGCCTGCGCACCGGGCAGCAGATGCAGCTTCAGACCGCCGCCGTAGAACTCAGGCGCGCCGCATTCATCCTCGGCGATATGCGCGACCTCGTGGCAGAAAACCGTGCCCCAGGGCGGCGAAAGGCTGGCCAGCGTGATCGCGTTTGCCGCAGTCCCGGTCGAGACCAGAAACGCCCGCAAATCCGTCCCGAATATCTCTTTCAGCCGCTCTTCAACCCGTGCTGCCAGCGGGTCCGCGCCATAGGAACCCAGCGCATCGGCATTTGCCCGCGCGATGGCTTCAATAATCTCAGGGGAAGCCCCGAAAGCGTTGTCGCTGCTGAAATTCATCAGTGGCCCTCTTCAATAACGTAATCATACCAGTCTTCTTCACCCACCTCGTACTCCGGCACAGTCGCATTGCGCATGGAGTTTCCGCTAGTGTGAACAGAATTGGGATCGCCCGTAACAAGCGGATGCCAGTCAGGTAGTTTTTCCCCGTCCGCGAGCAATCGGTAAGCGCAGGTTTTCGGCATCCATTCCCGCGCCTCGACAATGCTTTCGGGCGTCAGCTGAATACAGGTCGGAACCAGAACCGAGCGCATCGCATAGCTGGAGCAGCGGCAGGTTTCCTCATCGAACAGGCGGCAGGCGATATTGGTGTAGGCGATTTCGTGCGGCGGGTCTTCATTCTCCATCTTCAGCATACAGCACTTGCCACAGCCATCGCACAGCGCCTCCCATTCCGCTTTCGTCATCCCGTCCATCGGGACCGTTTCCCAGAATTTCGGACGCAACGCTTTACCGTTTTCGCTCATCGGTTCAACACTTCACCGAATCCGCCGAAAAACGCGTTGAGCAGGAACCACAGCACCACCAGAAACAGCGCGATCACCAGCGCTTGAATAATCACATTGCGCGGGGTCATCCGCCAGTCGAGGGGCGGATCCTCATTCGCCTCGTTCGGGTCAAGGCCCGCGCGCTCCCGCGCCTCGCGCCCGGTCAGCGCGCCGCCCGCCTCGTGCCGCATCTGGTCAAGCTTGGCCATCGCATCGGCCACGCGCTCTTTATCTTTCGGGTCCGCCATCGTGTTGCCCAATCTTTTCTTCAAACTGATACCCGAAACAGACTGCAAACCACGCCGATCACGAGGTTAATCAGGCGATTGTGAAGTCATCTTCACAGACTTTAATCCGCCGATCCTGTATACCCTACCAAAATTTTCAGAGGTACATCTATGATGAAACGTTTCTTGCGCGGATGCGCGGTGGTCTTCAGCCTGCTGGCCCTTTCACCGACAATCGCAACGGCCGGAGAGGACACCCTCGAAAGCAAGATCATCACCGGATTCGAACCGTTCGATCCGCCGGACCGCCCGCTGGTCATGACCGACGGGTCCGAAGCCACCCTCGCCTCCTTCGAGGGTGAGCTGGTTCTGGCGACCGTCTGGTTCACAACCTGCCCGTGGTGTCAAAAAGAAATGCCGATGCTCGACAAGCTGGCCGCAGAACTCAAGGATCGCGGTGTCACGAACATCCGCCTGCTGCCCGTCTCCATCGACAATTTCGTCTACAACGAAACCCCGTCGGCCGCGCAGACCCGTATCGCGAAATTCTACGACCGCAAAAACCTGCCCAATCTGGACAGCGCCGTTGACGTGAACGCGGTCAATTCGGGCCTTCTGTTCAACCCCGACCAGGTCGGCACACCGACCACCTTCTTCATCGGAAAAAGTGGCAAGGTAATCGCGGTTCTCGCGGAGCCAACAGTCGATTGGACCCTGCCCGGCACGGTCGAATATCTTCAAAGTCTGGCCGCGCTATGATTTTACGCACCCTCCTCGCGGCGACCATCCTCGCCACCAGTGTCAGCAGCGCGTATGCCGCTTGCTCAAACCCGATGCGCCGGGACTCTATGATGTATCCCGGCCTCAAGCGCACAGCCTCGCCCGAAGCCATGCCGAACATCGCCTTTGTGCGCGAAGACGGCACGACGGGCAGCTTTGACGAGCTGCGCGGCAGCCCTACAATCGTCAGTTTTTGGCGCACAATCTGCCACGGCTGCCAGCTTGAATTGCCTTCGGTCAACGCGATGCTGGGTGAATATAAAACCCGCAGCGACATCAACTTCCTCTCGCTGACCGTTCAGGACACGCGCGAAAAAGCCCGCAGCTATCTGGACCGCAAGGGCCACGACAACGTCGATGTCAATCTCGACCCCGGCGCGGCGATTTTCACCGATCTGTGCCTCGCGGCGACCCCCACCCATGTGATTCTCGACGAGAACGCGCAGATGGTCGGCGTTTTCGTGGGTCCGCGCGAATGGACCGACGAGGGAACCACCGAATTCCTGCAAGGTCTGATTGACAAAGGCACACTCTGAAAACCACCATCCGTTACCTGAAAATTAACAAAAATCAGCTTCTCTTTGCCTGAAGCTGATTGAATTGTTTGAGAGAAATCCCATGCGCCTGCTCGCCACCATCGCCGCCGCCCTGTGCGCGCTCACCCTGTCACTCACCCCTGCCAGCGCTTTGGACAGCTTTGCCAAGAACGTTGTCATGTCCGACATCGGCGCAACGATCCCGCTGGAGGACATCGAATACGCCGATGGCCGCAAGGGAACCCTCAAAGATTTCGAGGGCAACGTGATGGTTGTGACCCTGTGGCAAGTGAATTGTCCCTTTTGCCACAAAGAGTTACCCGTCTTGGACCGCCTCTCCCGCGATATGGAGGGCGAGAACGTTAAAGTCATCGCGCTGGGCCTCGATCAGAGCATGAGCCAAATTCAGGGCTTTCTTGACCAGAAACAGCTCACCAGCCTGACGCCGATTATGGACTCCGAAAAGATCAACGGCTCACTCTTCTCCATCGAGCATTTCGGCAGCTTCACAATCGCCACCCCGACAAGTTTCATCGTCGATAAATCCGGCAATGTCATCGCCCGCGTTTGGGGTCTGGTCGATTGGGACGGCGACCCCGCCCGCGATTTCCTGCGCGATTTGGCGGCAATCTGAGGGCATTTTCCGAACGATCAATGATTATGTGAATAATGCTCCAAAAAGCCCCTGTCCCGCACCCGCTTGCGGGGCCGGTTACGACCACGCACACTGATGCGACCGCCCCCTGACACAAGGGGCGGTACACAAGGGGCGGTTCACAGCCGGATTATCAAGACGTATCCGGCGGATCATGCAGCGCATAAAGCGCCAGCGCATGACATTCCCTCAAGGCGAAATCCACCGGATGCTTGCCCTGCGCCCTGTGACCGGGCGGCGCTCCGGGCCTGATCGGGGCGATATATTTGCCGGTATCAGCGCGCGACGCCTGCCGCTTCACCTCCCACCGCGCCAGCCTGCGCGCCTGTTTCGGCAGATCACCCAGCGCCCGCTGCAACGCCAACAGCCGTCGGTTCAGGCTGGCCGCGCTGACCATATCGTCCGGCGTGGCGATCACCACAGGCTCGAAAATCTCGACATCATCGAAAAACCGGATGCGCGGCTGGCCCCGTGC
>CALDZQ010000326.1 GCA_937944035.1 uncultured Neomegalonema sp.
CTTATCAGCCGGAACCACGACATAGGCGTTCTTCGTGCCGATCGTCTGCGGCCCCTTCTCGGAGGCGAGGCGCAGGATTTCGGACAGCCGCGATTTCGCTTCCGCGACGGTCCAGACTTTTTCGGAATGAGGCATGGCCCCTCCAACAAACACTATAGCCTAGAGTAGTCTAGTCTATCTAAAATCTCAAGTAGCAAGCTATCCCGGATCACGCATCACCGGCAATGTCATGGATTGAAATCAATCCTCTGTTCCGTCACCCCGCGACTTGATCGCGGGGTCCATCATTCAAAGCGCGCTGAAAAATGGATGCCGCGATCAAGTCGCGGTAAGACAAAGCGGGTCGAGATAATGGTGCTACGCCCCCGCATCAATAATCCCGTTCATCGTCGCGCTGGGGCGCATGACTGCTGCCAGTTTTGCCGCGTCGGGGTGGAAGTAGCCGCCGGTGTCTGCCGCGCCGCCTTGTGCTGCTGCGAGTTCGGCGATGATGGCCGCTTCGTTTTCGGCCAGCGCCGCAGCAACGGGGGCGAATTCGGTGGCCAGTGCGGCGTCGTCGGACTGAGCGGCAAGGGCTTCGGCCCAGTAGCGGGCGAACCAGTAGTGGCTGTCGCGGTTGTCCGGCTCGCCGACTTTGCGCGACGGGGAGCGGTCGTTGTCGAGGATGCCTTGGGTTGCGGCCTCAACGGCCTCGCCCAGCACGCGGGCTTTGGCGTTGTTTTGGGCGTCAGCGAGGAACATGAAGCTCTCGCCCAGCGCGCAGAATTCGCCCAACGAGTCCCAGCGCAGGTGGTTTTCCGCCTGTAGCTGCTGGACGTGTTTGGGAGCCGAGCCGCCCGCGCCCGTCTCGAACAAGCCGCCGCCCTGCATCAGCTTGACGATGGAGAGCATTTTCGCCGAGGTCGCGAGTTCGAGGATCGGGAACAGGTCGGTGAGGTAGTCGCGCAGGACGTTGCCGGTGATAGCGATGGTGTTTTCGCCCTTGGTGATCGTCTCCAGCGAGGCGCGGGTTGCCTCGCGCGGGGCCATGATTTCAAACTTATCGGCCACGCCGGCTGCTTCGAGAAGCGGTTTCACATAGGCGATCAACTCGGCATCGTGGGCGCGGCTTGCGTCGAGCCAGAAGATCGAGCGGAAGCCCGTGGCTTTCTGGCGGGCGATGGCCAGATTCACCCAGTCTTCGATGGGGGCTTTGCGCGCGGAAGCGGAGCGCCAGATGTCGCCCCGCTCTACCGTATGCTGGTGCAGCACAGTGCCGTCGTCGAGGATCATTTTGACAATGCCGCCCGCCGGGATCTCGAACGTGGTGGGGTGGGAGCCGTATTCCTCGGCCTTTTGGGCCATCAGGCCGATATTCTGGACGGTTCCGGCGGTGGCGGGGTTGAGTTTGCCGTTGGCCTTGAAGAATTTGACCGCCTCGTCATAGACGGGGGCATAGGAATTGTCCGGGATCACGCAGTTGGTGTCCGACTCCTTGCCGTCCGGCCCCCAGCCTTTGCCGCCCGCACGGATCAGGGCGGGCATGGAGGCGTCGATGATGACATCGGAGGGGACGTGCAGGTTGGTGATGCCCTTGTCGCTGTCGACCATATACATCGGCGGGCGGGCGGCGGTGACTTCGTCAATCGCGGCCATGATTTCCGGCTCGCCTGCGACTTTTTCGAGAAGCGTGCCGAGGCCCGCATTGCCGCTGACGCCGAGTTCTTCGAGTTTGTCACCGAATTTGTCGAACACGGGCGCGAGCCATGCTTTGACGGCGTGGCCGAAGATGATGGGGTCGGAGACCTTCATCATGGTCGCCTTCATGTGCAGCGAGAACAGCGTGCCTTCGGCTTTGGTTTTCTCGATTTCATCCGCGAGGAAAGCGCCGAGCGCGGAGGCGGACATGAAGGTGGCATCGACCACTGTTCCGGCAGGGTAGGAAACGCCGTCTTTCAGGACGGTTTCGCCGGATGCGGTTTCGAGGACGATTTTCGCGGTGGCGGCTTTGGCAAGCGTGGCGGAAACCTCGTTGGAGAAGAAGTCATTGCCATCCATCGAAGCGACGCGGGTTTTGCTGTCAGCGGTCCACTCGCCCATTCGGTGCGGGTTGTCCTGAGCGAATTTCTTCACCGCCGATGCGGCGCGGCGGTCTGAGTTGCCTTCGCGCAGGACCGGGTTCACGGCCGAGCCTTTGAGCGTGTCGTAGCGGGCGCGGGCCTCTTTTTCGGCGTCGGTTGCGGGATTCTCAGGGTAGTCGGGGATGGCGTAGCCCTGCCCCTGCAACTCGGTGATCGCGGCGACAAGCTGGGGCACGGAGGCGGAGATGTTAGGGAGTTTGATGACGTTGGCGGCAGGCGTTTTGACGATGTCGCCAAGCTCGGCGAGGTGGTCGTCAATCCGCTGGGCCTCGGTCAGGGATTCGGGGAATTTCGCGATGATGCGGCCCGCGAGTGAGATGTCCCGCGTTCCAACCGAAATATTCGCCGCCGACGCAAAGCGTTGGATGATGGGCAAAAGCGAGGCGCTGGCCAGCTCAGGGGCTTCATCGACCTTGGTGTAGATGATGTCGGGAGTGGATGAGTTGGTCATATGCAGCCCTCTTTCGAGTGCGCGCCCGGCGGCGCGATTTACGTTGCGGCGCACCATAGCCATCGCAAAGCGTTGTGCAAGAGGCAGGTAAGGCCGCCTTGGCACCGGAATGCGACGGATGGCGTTGGTATGGCATCGGTGTGACACTTGACAAGCGCAGTTTTGTATGCGTATTGTTCTTATATTGTTTAACTGAGGATCACAATGGACTGGACGCTCGCCATAGACCGGAACCGCGATGCGCTGCTGCGGATGCTGGCTTTGCTGTTTGTCATGGCGGGGCTGGATCGCGATGGCGCGGGCGCTGTGCTGCCGAGACGGGCGCATATGGCGGTTTTGCGCGTGTTGCGGGCCACCGAGGCGGCGGCGCGGCGGCTGATTGTGGTTGTGAAAGCGGTTCGCGGGATTGAGGCGCGGGTATCTGAAACGCGGGCCGTGCGGCCTGTTCCGGCTGCGATTCCGCGCGGAACGGGGGCGCGGGCGGCGTCTTTTGTGCTGTTCGATCCGCGCAAATCCTTTGCGCCGCGCGGGGGCAGGAAATTTGCGCGGCGGGAGCCGTTTATCTGGTCGCCGGGCATGGATGTACCTGTTTTTGAATTGAAATCCAAGCGGTCCCCTGATGATCTGGTCAACACAAACGCGGTGAGTCGCCGCTTGCTGGCGTTGCAGCGCGCGCTGGATGATCTACCGGGGCAGGCGCGTAGAATGGCACGGCATGAGGCCAAGCGGGAGGCTGCGCGGGCTTCGAGCGGGAAATTTATCCGTCCCATGCGGCCCGGCACGCCGCCCGGACACCGGGCGCGAAAAGCGCATCCGGTGGATATGATCCTAAGCGATTGCCACGCGCTGGCGCTTTATGCGCTGCACGCGCCGCCGGAACCGTGATGCGGCTGTTGATTTTTATGCTGTGACATGACCCCTTTGCGCATGGAGGGGGCGTATGGGTGTGCGCGGAGAATATCGTGAAAATTTTAATCAACCCTCAGCGGCCTAACCCGCCTGAAATCTTTTTCGCGTTTCTTGTGCTTCAAACACATGCCCCCCGTTCGGGGGTTGATGATTATGGAGAACCGGATGCCGCTTCGCCCCCTTCGCTCAAGCCTGCTCGCAGGTGTCGCCCTCGCTTCGCTTTCCACTGTGGCTATCGCGGACGGGTGGAACAGCCTGATTATCTTCGGCGACCGGATAACGGATACGGGGCAGTATGTGTCGCAGGAATCGGTTTTCCTCGCCCCCAATTCAGAAGTTGAAGGCGACGGGCGCTTGCGCAATACCAATCTTGTCGACAGCGGCGGCGCGGGGCAGCCTTACTCGCAGCTTGTATCGGACGGGCTGGGCTTTGGCCCGGCCAACCCGTCACAGCCGCAAACGCTGGAAGGCATTCCGACACCGCCATCGGGGTATAACTACGCGGCCACTTTTTACCGCAGCGAAGATGTGCTCAACTCGATCATCGGCACGGCGCGGACCGCCGGCGTCAACTACAGGCAAGGCGCTGAAACCCGCACCACACCGGGCACATCGCGGCCCGGTTTGCTCAACGATCCCGAACGCGCGGCGAATGCGTGGGGGGCGCTTGTTCTTATGAACGGCGGCGTGCGTGACCTGCGCAAGACGGCGGATATTGACCTGAACCTGATGGGTGCGGTCGAACTCGATACCACTGAAATCGTAACCAGTCCGGGCCTGCGCAACGCCCGCGCTCGGCAGGCGGCGGATAATATCGCCACCGGAGCGGCAGTCCTGAGCGGAGCCGGGGCGGAGCTTGTGGTGGTGTCGAACGCTTTTGATGTCGGCGCGATCCCTGAAACGCAGGGCGATGTGCTGTTATTGGATCAGGCGGACTCGGCACTGGAAACCCGTGAGACCGAAGCCGCAACCGCGAATACGATTGCCACAAACGCCGAGACAATCGCAGCCAACGCCGCGAGCATCGCAGAAACCGCCGAAGAAAATGCGGAGGCTGCGCGTCAACGGGTTGCGGATGCACAGGCAGACCCTGCAACAACCTCCGCGCAGCTGTTCACATTGCGCGATCAGGAAGAAATCGCCGAGAGCATCGCGACGGACAGCGTAACGCTGGCGGAGACTCAGGCCGCGAACGCGATACAACTGCGCGCGGCTTCGGATGCGGTCGCGCTGACGGCGCATGAGCTGGCCCTGCGCCCGCAACTGAACGCCGCCATCGCTGATCCGACGCTGATCCCGACGATCCGCACGGCGGCGACGAATGTTTTCAATGCGCAACTGACGCAAAACCTGCGCTCGATTGACGGGAATGTGGTACTGATCGACCAGCGGGCGCTGTTTGACCGGGTTATCGCGGAGCCGGAATTGTTCGGCCTCAACCCCGAATTCGATCAGGCCGTGGATTGCCAGTTCAGCAATGTTTTGCATCCTTGTAATGCGGTTGGCGGACAGCCCGAAGAGCTGTTGTTCACCAATGGCGTTGATCTGACCACGACGGGCCATCAACTGGCCGCCGACCAGATCACAGCCCTTGTCACCGCGCCCGCCGCCCTGGGCGGTGTGCCGTATGTCGGGATTTCCGCCGGACGCGGGATCTCGGATGCCGGGCGCGATCAGCTTTCCAACGAGCAAACCTGGACAGCGGGCCTTGCGCCCTGGGTTGCAGGTGTCGCCTCACGCGTGAAGCTGAGCGATTCGAATACCGGAGTCCAGCAGGAGGCCGGGTTCTTCAACGGTGTCGCCGGCCTGCGCTACACATTCGGCAGCGGCTTTGCCATCGGTGGCGGCCTCGGCTATCAGAAAGTGACCGAGCCGGGCGAGAAAAGCCCGGTTCAATATGACGGCGCGGGATATTTCGGAACCGTGTTCGCGGGCATCAATTCCGGCCCGATTTTCGCCAGTGCAACGGGGACTTACGGTAAGATCGACTTTGGCGGGCTGGATCGTGTGTCACGCATCGGTGCGGCGCGGATCGTGAACTCCGGTGACAGAGATGCGACGGTGAGCGGGATCACCGCCGAAGCGGGTGTGCGACTGGTCGAGTATGATGTGCTGCGCGCGGGTCCGGTTGCGAACTTCTCGCATTGGAGTTCGGAAATCGAAGGCTATGCGGAGAACGGCTGGGCCGCAACGGCGGTTTCGGTCGGTGATCTGACGGCGAAATCGACCCGTGCGGGCATCGGCGCGTTTCTTGAGGCGGGCAAGCTGATCGAGGGTAAAGGGTCGGTATTCCGGGCTAAAATCCTCTACGGCCATGAATTCCAGGACCGGAATCAAACGGTGACGGTCACACCGCTGGGCGCGAACTCTGTGGGCAGCTTCTCCGCCCTCGCCCGTGGCGCGGATAGAGCGCCGCTGGAGATGGGGGCCGAAGTTGTGTTCGGCACGGGCCGCGTGACGACGACCTTCGGTTATGATGGCCTGTTCGGCGATGTCAGCGACCACCGCTTCCGCATCGGCGCGAGTATGCCGCTGTAGGGTTCCGGCCATGCTGATTTGAGAAATGATTTGAGACTGGCCGCTCCTTCGGGGGCGGCCTTTTCCTGTTTCTGTTTAACGCATTACACCAGCGCGCGCTGGTATTTGATGTTTGGCTGCCGCATAAGCGGGCGATGAGCAAAACGGATTTCAAACGCGCGCGGATGCGGCTTCAATCGGTGCTGGGACAGGGCAAGCAGGGGTTTTTCTCGCCCTATCGCTATGCGGGGTCGGTATCGCCGCTGTCGCGGTATCCTGAGATTGAAGCGGTATTCGAGGCGCGGCGCGAGACGTTTGCGGCTCTGCTCGATGCGGCGGACGGGTATGCGGAAGCGATGGCGGCGTTCGAGGGCGCGCCCCCTGCCCCGCGCTGGGATCAGGCGTGGTTTCCGACGCTGGACGCGGTGGCCGCCTATACGGTGGTGCGCAAGAACGCGCCGATGCGGATTGTCGAGGTCGGCTCCGGCCACTCGACCCGGTTTCTGGCGCGGGCGGTGGCGGATGGCGGCAAGGCTTGCGCGATTACCTGCATTGACCCGCAACCGCGCGCGACGATGGAGGGGCTGGCGGTCACATGGGATCGCAGCCTGCTGAGCGAAGCGCATCTGCCGTTGTTCGATGCGCTGGAGCCGCGTGACATCGCGTTTTTTGATTCGAGCCACCTGCTGTGGCCCGGCTCGGACGTGGATATGATCTTCAACCGCATTCTGCCGAGGCTGAAGCCCGGCGTTATCGTGCATATCCACGACGTTTTCTGGCCCGACGCCTATCCCGATCACTGGGAATGGCGCGGGTATACCGAGCAGAACGGGCTGGGCGGATGGCTGTTGAGCGAGGCGTATCGGCCCGTTTTTGCCAGCCGTTACGCGGCGACGCGGATGGGCGCGATGGAGCGACCCCTGCTGCACCGCCTGCCCCGCCATGACGCGGCGATTGATACGGGGCTGTGGTTGGTGCGGAACGGGTGAGTTTCAGGAAACCGGCGTGAAAACGAATTTCTTGCTGCAATAGCCGCAGACCGCCGTGCCGTCCTTGCCGATCTCGTAATAGGTGAGCGGATGGCCGAGCGGGCCGCCGCCGCCGTCGCAGGCGACCATGCGGGTCCGGACTTCTATCACAGCGAGATCGCGTTGCTCGCCCGTTGTTTTGGTCAAGGCTCCGGCCATTGCGGTCTCCTGTAACGGTTGACGCCGATTGCGGCGCTTGGATGGGAATGCTAGGTCCGGTGTTAGCGCGGACGCGGTTCTGACGCCCGCTTTTTTTCTGATGGACAGCTCTATGTCAACTGATGCCCCTGATCTCGCCCTCGATATTCGTGACCTGCGCAAGACCTATGCAGGGCGCGGGGATGCGCCCGCGAAGGACGCGCTGAAAGGCGTGACGCTGGGGGTTCCGGTCGGATCGATCTTCGGGTTGCTCGGCCCTAATGGTGCGGGAAAATCGACGCTAATCAATATCCTGGCCGGATTGGTGAACAAGTCGAGCGGATCGGTGCGGATTTGGGGGTTCGATCAGGATGCGAACCCGCGCATGTCGCGGGCCTCTATCGGGGTTGTGCCGCAGGAATTGCACCTCGACCCGTTCTTCACGCCGCGCGAGGCGATGGAAATACAGGCGGGTTTGTACGGCGTGGCCGCCGGGGAACGGCGGACGGACGAGTTGCTGGCCGCGCTGGGGCTGGCGGATAAGGCGACGGCCCATGCGCGCTCGCTGTCCGGCGGAATGAAGCGGCGGTTGCTGATCGGCAAGGCATTGGCGCACTCGCCGCCCGTGCTGATCCTGGACGAGCCGACGGCAGGCGTGGATATTGAATTGCGGCAGCAGTTATGGGCCTATGTGCGCCAGCTGAACGAGCAGGGTGTGACGATTATTCTGACAACCCACTACCTCGAAGAGGCCGAGGAAATGTGCGACCGGATCGCGATTATCAACCACGGCGAGGTGATCGCGAACGAGCCGAAAGCCGATCTTTTGGGGCGGCTGGACCGGAAAACCGTGACGATTACGCCCGCTGAAGCGCTGACCGCGCTGCCGCCCGCTTTGTCGGGGCAGGAGGGGGTCGAGGCAGAGGTGACGCGGCACGGGGCGTTGGCGCTGACCTATTCGCGCTCGAAGGCGAGCCTCGGCGGGCTGCTTGATCTGGTGCGGACCAGCGGGATTGATATTCAGGATGTGACGACGAGTGAGGCGGGGCTGGAGAAGATTTTCCTCGATCTGATTCACAGTGATGACGATGCGGGTTAGACCATCCTGAACGATATAAGGATCATTCCGGATAGTCTAACTTCTTGTTTTGGCGCGTTTTCCGAGTCGGGCAATGAACCCGTTGCCCTTGATAACGCTTGTCTTATGATTTCCACGGTTCGTTGTTTTGAATGAACTGCCGTGAGCGGGTGGCCACCCGCTCACGGTGGCGGAGGTCGGATCGTGATAACGCGAGCTTTTGAGAGCTGCGCTAGAGTTTGATCGCCTCCGTCT
>CALDZQ010000327.1 GCA_937944035.1 uncultured Neomegalonema sp.
GCCAGCCGCCGCGACTTTATGGCTGGCGCAACGACGCTGGGCGTGGCCGCGACGACCGCTTCGAGCATGTGGGCAACCCGCGCGAACGCAAGCGAGCCGAAACGCGGTGGTCACATGCGTGCGGGCCTGAACGATTCCAACACGAGTGATTCGCTCGACCCGGCAACGTTTGTCGCAACGACCATGATTTCCATCAGCCGCGCCTTCCGCGACAGTTTGGTCGAAGTTGGTCAGGACGATTCCGCAGCCCCCGGCCTCGCGGAAAGCTGGGAAGCAACGCCGGACGCTAAAGAATGGCGCTTTAAACTGCGCAGCGGCGTTGAATTCTCGAACGGCAAAAGCCTGACGACGGAAGACGTGATCGCATCGATCAACGTTCACCGTGGTGAAGATTCCAAATCGGGCGCGAAGGGCGTGTTCGAGGGCATCACCGAAGTGAAAGCCGACGGCAAGGATACGGTCGTTGTCTCGCTGCAAGACGGCAACGCGGATTTCCCGTTCCTGATGACCGACTATCACATGAATATCGTGCCCTCCAAAGACGGCGTGGCGGATGTTCTGTCCGATGCCGGTACGGGCACGTATCTGCTGAAAGAATTCGAGCCGGGTATCCGCGCCGCATTCGAAAAGAATCCGAACGCCTGGCAAGGTGACGAGTTCGGTTATGTGGACAGTGCGGAGCTTGTGACGCTGCTCGACGATACGGTGCGGGTGAACGCGCTGCTGTCGAACGATGTTGACATCATCAACCGCCCTGAGCTGAAAACGCTGGGACGCTTGAAGCGTGTCGGTTCGGTCAACATCATCGATACCGCATCGAACCTCGCCTACACGCACCCGATGCGTACCGAAGGCGCACCGTTCGACAACAACGACTTCCGTCTGGCGCTGAAATACGCGACACCGCGTGAAGAGTTCGTCGAGAAAGTTCTCTACGGCTATGGCGTTGTCGGCAACGATCAGCCGCTGGGTCCGAAATTCGCCAGCTATGATCCTGAGCTGACGGTCGAAATGGATATGGACCGCGCGAAGTATCACCTGAAAAAATCGGGTGTCGGCAATACCGCGATCAAATATCAGTACGCGGACACGGCCTATGGCGGTGCGGCGGATGCGGCGCAAATCTTCCTTGAGTCGTGGGAGCAGGCGGGCATCAATGTCAGTCTCCAGAAAGAGCCGAAAGACGGCTACTGGTCCAACGTTTGGAACAAAGTTCCATTCTGTGCCTGCTACTGGGGTCCGCGCCCTGTCGAAGATATGATCCTGTCGATCGCTTACCTCGGCGGCGCGGCGTGGAATGACACCAATATCGATATTGCCAGCGTCAACGCGCTGACCATTGCCGCCCGCGCGGAACTGGATACTGATAAGCGCAAAGATATGTATCAGACAATCCAGCACCTTCTCTCCTCGAAGGGCGCAACAATCGTTCCGGCATTCGGTAAAGATATTGCCGCGACGAATGATAAGGTCGGCATCGGACCCAAGCTCGGCGGCGGCTGGGAAATGGACGGCGGCCACTTCATCAAGCGTTGGTGGATGGCATAAGATCTGGGCCTGTCATAAGGCCCGGATTAATAATTCCCTTCCCCGCATCAAGTGCGGGGAAGGGACTTTTAAAGGGTCAGCACCAAAGGCCGTAAGTATAACTTCGCTACAGGAGCCGCCGGGGGACAATCCCGGCGGCTTTTTGAAATCGAAATAATTTTAGATTGCTACCAATTTTGCCCGCGCAGCATCCGCCACAGCAATAATCCGGTCAGCCCCGCGCAGCCGGCGAGGATCGCGCAGACGACCCAAAACCCCCAAGGAACCTCGGTTAACGGCAATCCGGCGACATTCATCCCCAGCAATCCGGTGACGAAGGTGATCGGCAAAAATACAACCGAGACGATGGAGAGGATCAGCATGATCCCGTTCATCCGCTCGGCCAGCCGCGCGGTCATCTCGTCGCGCAAGACGGCGGCGCGCTCGCGCAGGCTGTCGAGGTCTTCGACGATCCGGTCATATCCCGCCGCCTGCTCCTCCAGCACCTCCGCCGAGTGCAGCCATTTCGGCTTGTGTCGGACGATGTCCCGCAGAGCCACGGCTTGCGGAACGAGATAGCGGCGCAGCATGACGGCGTCCTGTCTGGCGTCAGTGAAGGCGTTGCGCATTTCGGCGGTCGGCACGCCGCTGTCTTGCAAGGCGTTGAGTTCGTTTTGCTCGATGATTTCCTCCAGTTCATCCAGCACAGGCTCGGCCCGCTCGCGCAGGTAGTAGACGAGTCGCTCGATGAACGCGCCGATGCTGTGCGGAGCCGCGCCCTGTTCGATGTCGGCAATGATCGCATCGACCGCTTTCAACCTGCGTAAACCCACTGTTATCAGTGTCTTATCAGTGACGGACAAGCGCAGGGAGACCATATCCTCCGGCTCCGCTCCTTCGTTCATATTGACGCCGCGCAGGAAGAGGACGCTGGACCCCAGCGTTTCAGTGTAACGGGGGCGGGTATCCTCGGCCATCAAGGCCCAAGCGACCGGATTGGGCGGGATTTGGCCGTCGAGCAGCCAGCTTTGCGCGCGCGGGCCGTCGCGGTGGAAATGGGTCCAGACCCATGCGCCGTCCTCGACGGGGTCGTCGAGTTGGTCCCAAGTGATTGATTCCGCTGTGCCATCGCTTTGCAGC
>CALDZQ010000328.1 GCA_937944035.1 uncultured Neomegalonema sp.
TCATCCAGCGGCGCGGGGTCCGGCGCACCCGCCTTCTTCCCTGCCAGTCCCATCGCCTGCGCGTCCTCATTCGGACGCCCCGCCACCATCAATGTGCCCAGCGCTCCCGCCAGATCATCGCGCGCCGCCAACATCGCCACCGCACCCGCGTCTGTCAATCGTGCGTAGGTATCGACAAAAGCGGGCACATCATCGCCGCTCACAACTGCGACTCCACGCTGCGCCGCCTCCAGCGGATTATGCCCGCCGACACCGTCCCACCCGCCGCCGATCAGCGCAACCGGTGCGAGGCTGTACCACAGCGGCAGCTCGCCCAGCGTATCGGCGACGTAAACCGCCCCCGTCGCCTCCCCGCCATCCGCGCGGCGTGTGACCCGCAAACCGCGCGCTTGCGCCAATGCCTCAATCTCCGCCCCCCGCTCAGGATGACGCGGGGCGATGATGGTCAGCAGGTCGGGCACATCCTGCGCCAGCGCCTCATGCGCGTGGAGAGCGGCCAATTCATCACCCGGATGCGTGCTCGCCGCCAGCCACAGGGGCCGCGTGCCAATCACCGCGCGCTCCGCCGCCAGCGCATCCGCATCCACCGGATCCAGCCCCCGCGCCGCTTTCAGATCACCCGTCACCACCACGCCACCCGCCCCAAGGCCCAGCAACCGCGCGCGAATGTCCTTCGTTTGCGCCAGCCGCAGATCAAACGCGTTCAGCATCGCCGCCGCACTACCCTTGGCAACTCCCCAATTCCGTGCGGATGTTTTCGACATCCGCGCATTGACCAGCGCCATCGGAATCCCCCGCGCCGCCGTTTCGCGCAGCATATTGGGCCACAGCTCGGATTCCATCCACAGCGCCATATCAGGCCGCCACAGGTCCAAAAACGCCGTCACGGCGCTCGGCGTATCGACGGGCACAAATCTGTGCGTCACATCGGGCGCGCGTTCCGCGATCAGCTTGGCCGATGTCACCGTGCCCGTGGTCATCAGCATCCGCGTATCAGGATAGGCTCCGCGTATCGCGTCAATCAGCGGCAGTGCGGACAGCGCCTCGCCGACACTGGCCGCATGAACCCACACCGTCCGCCGCGCGGTTTCCGGTGCAGCCCCAAGCCCGAACCGCTCGCCAAGGCGGGCCGCGTCTTCCTTGCCCCGCGCCGCCCGCTTGCGCAAATGCCGTGCGATCAGGGGCGCGCCCAAACGGGTTCCGGCCCGATACAGGGATAACAGGGTCGTCCCGCGCATCTTCATACCGGCGCGGCGGGCCGGACAGGCGCACGTCCCACCTCGCGATCCGCCCGCTCTGTCACCACGTTCAGCGCGTTTTCGACTTGCAAGCGAAACTCTTCCAACGCCTCCGCATTGCCCGCATCAGGCGGATAGAGGGCTTCACCGGCCACAAAGCACCCGCGCCCGAACGGCAGGGGAAACTGAAACCTGTCCCAACTGTTCAACGTGCGCGCCGTTTTCGTGGCATAGGCGAGCGGTATGACCGGAACCCCCGCTTGCGCCGCGATGGAAGCGATACCGATTTTCGCCCGCATCCTCGGCCCGCGCGGCCCGTCCGGGGTGATGGTGACGACCTGATTGTCTTTCAGCCGCTCGACCGTTTGGCGCAGCACGGCAATCGCGCCCTTGCGCTTGTCCCGCTTGCGCAGGTCGCGCGAGGAGCCGCGAATGGTATCGGCCCCGAAATAGCCGATGGTTTTCGCGATCAACTCCCCGTCACGATTGGCCGAGATCACCACATTCACAGGCAGCGCCGATTTCTCGATCAGCGCGGTCATCATGATAATCCTCCCGTGCCAGAAGGTGACGATGAACGGTTTTTTGCTGGCGATCAGCGCGTCCATATGGTCGGCCCCGATCCACTGCCAGCGGATGCAGCGATGCGCCAGACGCAGGTATTTCGCACCGAGCCAGGGCAGCACGCGCCCCAGCACCAGTTCAAACGTCCGCAAAAGGCCTTTGCTGATCTCCATAAAGCTTAGCCCTACGCCGGTAGCGCGCTGTCCTCGGTTGTTTCGTCCTCAAGCCGATGCAGATGCGCGATGAAGTACCGCATATGCGCATTGTCCACAGTGCGCTGCGCCGCCTCTTTCCACGCTGCGAAAGCGGTGGCGTAGTTGGGGTACATGCCGATCACATCGATCTTGGAATAATCAATAAATTCAGTCTTCTGAGGATCAATCAGCTCGCCGCCATAGACGAGGTGCAGTTTGGGGGTCATGGGCATTCTCCGCTCTTCGATTGTTGCGCGCAACAGACCTGTATGCACATAGCCTTGCCTGAGGGTTATCACAATGGCGCAGACCACTTGCCTCAACAGGTCAGCCGTCGCACAATCCACCCATGAGCACCATGATCCCTATCGACACGATCCAATCGACGGCGGAGACGCTGATGGACAAAGCCGCCATTGAAATCCCGCAGGATTATCTCGACGGCTTGCGCGCCACCGCTGCCGTTGAAGATGGCGATTTGTCTTCCTTTGTCCTGCAAGCGATGCTTGAGAATTACGAGGCGGCAAAAGAAGACCGCCGCGCGATGTGCGGCGATACCGGCTGCCCGCGCTGGTATGTGAAGATGGGCAATGACGCGCGGATCGAGGGCGGCCCCGTGGCACTGGAACACGCGCTGCGCCTCGCCACAGCCAACGCCACCAACGGCGTCCCGCTGCGCCCCAACCGCGTGCATCCGCTCTGGCGGACCGACCATAACAACAATGTTGGCATCAACGCGCCGGAGATCGAGTACGGCTATGAGCCGGGCGAGAACGGTGCGCAGGCCAACTGGATCGACCTGACCACCGTGCATAAGGGCGGCTTGTTCGGCACGGATTACCGGATGCTGTTCCCGTCGGATGGGATCGAGGGGATCAGGCGGTTTTTCCTCGACAGCCTTGTCGCTTTCGGCAAGCGCGGTCTGGCCTGTCAGCCCGCGATCATCGGCATCGGGTTGGGCGGCTCGAAAGATACCTGCATGGTCCTCGGCAAGCGCGCCGCCTGCCTGCGCACCGTCGGAGACCGCAACCCGGACCCGAAAATCGCCGCCATCGAAGAAGAATTCAAAGAGCTTGGCAATTCCATCGGCATGGGCGCGATGGGGTTTGTGGGCAAATCAATGGTGATCGATTGTCATATCGAGGTCGGCTACTGCCACACGGGCGGAATGCAGATGAGCGTCCACGCCTTCTGTCTCTCCTCCCGCCGCGCCGTCGCCCGCATCCATGCCGATGGCCGCGTCGAATACCGCACCGATCCGGACTGGTTCACGCCATATCAGCGGCGTGAGACAGTGGGCTGGTTGGATCAGTTGGAGGCGGCGGAGTGATGAACCCTTGTATATCCCCTCACAAATGCCGAAACATGATCCCATGAACAAGATCGTCCATTTTGATGGCGCCCCGCATGAGCTTGCCCGACTGGATCGGGTCCGCATCTCACCTTCAATGCGTGTGCATGGCGAGGTGACGGGTCAGGTCTTCATCGCTTTGTCCGTTCCGCTGAAAAAACGCTTCAGAGCCGGATTGGACGTTGCCGTCTTCTTTGGCGAGGGCGAAATGCGCTCTCCTGATATTTCGATCTATCCGGCTGACGCGGATGACAGATACGTTAAGGCGGATGATCTTGAATTTGCTGTCGAAGTTTCGGTTTCGACGCTGCATCAAGACTTGCGAACCAAGGCGCGTCTCTTCTCCCGGCATGGCGCTCCTGAATTGTGGATCATCGATGTGAATAAGCGCCAAACCCACATCCACCGCTCCCCCACGCCGGACGGCTACGGCGCGGTTGAGGTGCGCGCGTGGACCGACACAATCCGCCCCCTCTGCGCACCCGATGTTGCGGTGATACTGTCCGAAGACCTTGACGGGATCGTCTGAGCGATGGCCCCCCCGAAAATCCGCCTCAGCACAACCCCGACACCGGAGGCACTTGCCGCATTGAAGCTCGGCGACATCGTCTATCTCGACGGCCTCATGTACACCGCCCGCGAGGGTGTCTACATGCGGGCGTTGGAGGAAAAAGCCAACATCCCGATGGAGTTGCCTCAACAAAGCGCGGCGAATTTCCACTGCTCCCCGGCGGCCAGCATCAACAGCGACGGCAGCTTTACGATGGGCGCGGTGACGGCGACCGCCTCGTTCCGCTTTGCCAAATGGATCGGCGAGTGGTTCGAGAAATCCGGCGCAAAGCTGATCGTCGGCAAGGGCGGCATGTCACCGGAGACTTACAAGCAGCATTTCGTCCCGAACGGCGCGATTTATCTGACCACCGTCGGCTATGGCACGGGCGCATTGCTGGGGCGCGGGGTCGAGAATGTCGAGGCCGTGCATTGGAGCGAGGAACTCGGCCATGCGCAGGCGATGTGGGTGCTGAAATGCACGAATATGGGACCGTTCATCGTTGCCTCAGACCTGCAAGGAAACTGTCTTTTCGAGCGCGAGAACGCCAAAATCGCCCCCGGTTTGGCGAAGGCGTATGAGGGCACGCGCCCGGCCACGCTCAAACGTTACGGCGAGACCGATGACCGCACGGATGAGCTGATTTGACCTGCCATGTTGCGGGTGATGTATGACCCCCGAATTCATCGTCTTCCTGATGATCGGTGCGTTTTGTGGCGGGTTTATCAATGGCTTGGCGGGCTTTGGCACGGCGCTTTTCGCGTTGGGCTGGTGGTTGCAAGTGATGACGCCGGTGCAGGCGGTCACATTGGTTCTTGCGCTATCGATGGCCAGCGGGGTTCCGGGAATGCTGTTGATCCGCAAAAATATCGAGTATCCCCGCCTTGCGCGGTTCCTTGTGCCGGGATTGCTCGGCATTCCGCTCGGCATCTACCTGCTCGCGTTGGTCGATGCGAATTTTCTGAAGCTTGTGGTCGCCATCTTCCTGCTGATCTATGGCGGCTATTTCACGTTCCGGCAAAGGCTGCCCCATGTCACGGGCGACTATCCCGTTATTGACGGAACCATCGGCTTTATCGGCGGCGTTCTTGGCGCGATTGCCGGGCTTTCGGGTGCTTTGCCGACGATGTGGTGCGCATTGAAGCCCTGGGCCAAGACCAAACAGCGCGCGCTCTTACAGCCCTATAACTTCGCGATTCAAGTCGTGGCTTCGTTCATGCTGGCCCTGACAGGGGCGTTTACGGGCGAAGCCCTGTTCGTGATCGCCATCTCATTGCCTGTCACCATGATCGCGGCGCAGCTGGGCATCCACGTTTTCAAGCGGCTGGACGATGACCAATTCCGCCGTTTGCTGATCGCCCTGATGTTTGCGGCGGGCATTATCGTTGCCATGCTGGCGTTGTTCGCGCCGTAAACGCGCCGCGCGAGCGGGCAGGTCGCCCGCGCAGCGCATCGTATCAGTAGTAGACCGTACCGGAGCCGTACAAACCGCACGTTCCCACGCTGATCGTCTGACCGCACGAATTGGTCGGCCACGAAACCAGCGGATACGTGCTGTTGCCATAATACCCGCTGTTGCTATAACTTGTGTACGGTGATGTATAGCTGTAGCTGGTACTCGGCGCGACATAGTAACTGCTAGTTAACGGCTGGGTTTGAATGTAAGCGTTATTATAACCGCTTGATCCGTAATACGAACTGCCGCTGTAATACGACCCGCTTCCGTAATACGAGCCACACGGAGAAAGACAAGGATTCTGGTATGTGCTGTGATGCCTGATATTGTGGGCATATTCACAATACGGACCGTTCCATACTGAACAATTCGATGCATGGGACAAGGCCTGTCCACCCGTCGCCGCAAGCATCAAAAATGCGCCCATTGCAGTTGATACAATCTTCATAATACTCCCCTTTTCGAATCGTAGTTGGATGACGATATTATTCGTATGTGGTGTAATTTTCAACTTTAAGAGTCATGATCTGTAAAATATAACCTGAGTAAAGTTTTAAAACGATTGGTTTTCATTTAAGTGATTTTCTTAGTATTCGGAAAATTAATAACAATAAAATCCGTAAGCTGATCTATTGAAGCGATTGCGCGTTCGGGAAAGGAAGATCGACTGCGGCGCTCATCATTCGGACTCCCCCGTGTTTTGGCCATGCCCGAAATCACAGGGCCAGCCGGAAAAAGCGCGGTTTGTGCTTGAGCCGCCGCTCAAGCTGTGTAACCGATTGTGTATAGACAAACGTGAGACCGCCCTGATGACCACCCAATTTGACCATCTCGTTCTGGCCGCCAAAGATCTCGCCTCCGGGGAGGCTTGGTTGGAGGGTATGCTGGGTGTTCCCGCGCAAGGGGGGGGCGAACACGCGACGATGGGCACGCATAACAAGGTCTGGGGACTGGGGGGCAGCTTTCTGGAGTTGATTGCGATCAATCCCGATGCGCCCGATCCCGGACGGCCCCGCTGGTTCGGGTTGGATGACCCCGATTTGCAGGAAAGCCTCGAAAGCGGCCCGCGCCTTATCAACTGGGCTGTGCGTGTTGATGATATTGAGAGCATTGCCGCCCAGTGTCCCGTCAATCTGGGCACGATCCACACGCTGTCGCGCGGTGATCTGAAATGGAAAGTGGCCATTCGCGAGGATGGCGCGCGGATCAATCAGGGCCATGTCCCACTTGTTATTCAATGGCTTACCCCGCATCCGGGCGAACGGCTGGCCGATCAGGGCTTGCGCATGACCCGCCTTATCGGGCGCCGCAGCGAGACGACGGCGGTGGACAAAACCCTCAAATCCATCGGCGCGAACAGCCTCATCAAAATCGAAGGCGGGACCGTCACTTACGGCATGATGGCCGAGCTGGAGACAGGCGACGGGAATATCTCGCTTGTGGGGTAAAGCCAGCCATGCAGCCGCGTTCTGTGCGGCTGTTCTTGGCG
>CALDZQ010000329.1 GCA_937944035.1 uncultured Neomegalonema sp.
GTTCGCGACCCGTCGCGTATGGCCGAAGTCCTGAACCGCGTGATCGAAATGGCATGGCGCGGATCGGCTCCCGCACAAATCAACGTCCCGCGTGATTACTGGACGCAGGTTATCGACATCGAGCTGCCGCAAATCGTGCGCTTTGAGCTGCCATCCGGCGGCAGGAAAGCCATCTCCGAAGCGGCCAAGCTGCTGTCGGAAGCCAAATTCCCCGTCATCCTCAACGGTGCGGGTGTCGTTCTCGGCAACGCGATCGAGTCCTCGGCAAAGCTGGCTGAAAAGCTGACCGCACCCGTCTGCTGCAACTACCAGCACAACGACGCCTTCCCCGGAAATCACCCGCTGTCCGTTGGCCCGCTCGGCTATAACGGCTCCAAGGCCGCGATGGAGCTGGTTGCCAAGGCCGACGTTATCCTTGCGCTCGGCACACGCCTGAACCCGTTCTCGACCCTGCCCGGCTACGGCATCGATTACTGGCCCAAAGACGCGAAAATCATCCAGGTCGACATCAACTCCAGCCGCATCGGCCTGACCAAGAAAGTCGCCGTCGGCATCCAGGGTGATGCGAAGATGGTCGCGGATCAGATCCTTGAGCAGCTTTCACCGAAAGCGGGCGATGCGGGTCGTGAGGACCGCAAAAACCTGATCGCCGACACCAAGTCGCGTTGGGCGCAGGAACTCTCCTCGATGGATCACGAGGATGACGATCCCGGCACGACCTGGAACGAGCGCGCCCGCGACCGCGAGCCGGATCGTATGTCCCCCCGTCAGGCATGGCGCGCCATTCAGGCGGCAATGCCCGAAGACGCGATCATCTCGTCCGACATCGGCAATAACTGCGCCATCGGCAACGCCTACCCGACCTTCCCCACAGGCCGCCGCTACCTGTCGCCGGGCCTGTTCGGTCCTTGCGGCTATGGCCTGCCGGCAATCCTCGGCGCGAAAATCGGCCGTCCTGATCTGCCGGTTATCGGTTTTGCGGGCGACGGCGCGTTCGGGATTTCGATGAACGAGATGACCGCTTGCGGCCGCAACGACTGGCCCCCGATCACGATGGTCATCTTCCGCAACTACCAATGGGGTGCTGAAAAGCGCAACACGACGTTGTGGTTTGAAGATAACTTCGTCGGCACAGAGCTGAACCTCGGCGTTGAATACGCGAAAATCGCTGAAGGCTGCGGCCTCAAAGGCGTTCAGGTTCGCGGAACCGATGCCCTCACCGAAGCGCTTCGCACGGCGGTTAAAGAGCAGATGGAAGACGGCGTCACCACCTTCATCGAATGTGTTCTCAACCAGGAACTCGGCGAACCGTTCCGCCGCGATGCGATGAAAAAGCCTGTATCGGTTGCCGGTATCAGCAAATCCGACATGCGCCCGCAGCAAGTCGCCGGTTAAAGCGAATTGCGATTGCTCCGGCCCCGCCGGAGCATCATCAGACAATAAAAAGCCCCGGTTTCGCCGGGGCTTTTTTCATGCGATGTCGGCGATGCCAGTCGATGCCAGCGATGTCAGGCCGCGTAAATCTTGCGCCACGCCCGCGCCGCTGATTCAAACGAGAACCGCTTGCGGTACAGCGCATCGGCATTCTTCGACCATTCCGGCAACTCATGGCGCACGGCCCACACGCCGCGCAATTCCTTCTCAATCGCCTTCACATCCCCCGGCGGGGCAGACGCACCGATACGCTCGGTCGTGACGGTGCGGGCCAATTCGCTCTCACCCTCAATGCACGCGAACACCGGCGTCCCAAGTCCCAGATAGGTCAGCACCTTGCTGGGATAAGACACATTGTGAATCCCCGGTGACAGCGACGCCAAACCCAGATCAGCCTTCTGAATCAGCGCGGCCGCCTCTGCGGCGGGCCGGAACGGGGCGAAAAACACGGTCCGGTTCACCAGCGCCCCCGCCTGCTCCATCAACCGCGCCTTCGCCGCCCCCTCACCCAGAAACCAATAGTGCAACCCGCCAATATCGCTTGTGCACTGCGCGGCGGCAATCACCGCGTCCAGCCCTTGAAAATTGCCGATATTGCCCGCGAAAATCACATTCAGCTCACCATTCGACATTGGCTCCACCGACGGCGGCGTTGCCGGGGCGTTGGTTGGCTCAAGCTGAAAGTTATTAATGATTTCAATCTTATCCGCGTAATCAACACCCCGCCTCAGCAGCGTGTCTTTCATATCCTGCGACAGCACAACGACCGATGCCGCGCGTTTCAGCGTCCCCTGATCCAGCCATGTGAAAACACGATCCGACAAACGCCGCTTCACGACGCCTTTCGACAACATGCTGACTTCGGGATGGATGTCCTGCATGTGATAGACAAAGCGCGCACCCACCAGTTTGGCGGCCAAACCGGCCGACCACGCTGCAATCACGGGCGGAAAAGTCGCCGCCTGCACCGCATCGGGACGTACCGACAGGACTTTGAAAAACAACCGCGCGCAATACCACAGCGCATTCAATACGCGCAGCGGCGATGCGCTGTTCTCGCTGAACGCCTTGATCCGATGAACTTTCACACCGTCCAGCGTCTCGCGGGCGGGCGCTTTGATCCCGGCGGCGGTTTTATAGGACGGCGCGGTCGTGAAGACCTGAACGTCGTGACCCGCCTTATGCAAATCCCGCGCGACCGCGTGCAGCATCAGCGCATAGGGCGGTGTATCCGGCGTGTAATACCTGTGGGTGAGCAAAATCTTCACAGCCCGCTCCCCCGCGCCGCCGACAGCAGGTCAGGGTAGAGGCCGACTTCCTTGCCCCGCACCAGCGCAAAGATCGCGGCCACCGTTTTAAAGCACATGCCGATGTCACTCCAAAAACCCGCGCGCTCTATATAGGCCCGCTCAATGGACAGTTTCACCGGAAGCTGATCGCGCAAATACGGCCCCTCCGGGTCTTGTGGATCAAGGTAATCATCGCGGTGAAGAGAGCCGAATACCGCACCGGAGACATCACGCAAGAACTTCGTTCCCGACCGCGCGGCCCCTAATAGAATGATAGGTTTCGACAAGATTTCAGCCCCGGACAGCAGAGAACAAGCGTCCCTGAACATTAGTTACAGATACAAAATACCAGACGCAGGCGGACCGGGATCGACCTGTGAAAAAAGTTTCAATCGCCCCGCATCATCGGCGACAGACCTACTACTTTCAACGATGGGATGCAAGAAGCAGGGCTGTAGCACCGAATGATGGCCCACGGCAACGCAAGACCATAGCCGCCGTCACGCGTTATCCTTTATTGCGCTTTGCTTAATTTTATATATATTAGTAGCTTAACGGCCGTTATTATGTTTTGACTTTAACAAGTAAAACAGACTGCCGCATCGTTGATGCAGCGTTTTGAGATCAGGAATAAAGCCATGACACGCACCGGTTACACCGCCCTCGGCCTCCTCGCCGCCGCCGCCCTTCTGACAGGCTGCACGACACCGAGCGTTACCGTTCCGAACCCGCTTTTCGCGGCCGGATACGCTGTTTCATCGGCGGCATCGGCGGTGGGCAGCGGTCTTGCGGCGGCGGGCAACGGATTGTCGGCTGTGGCAAGCGCGCCTTATGCGCAGTATCAGCATCAACGCCCATACGGCGGCGGCGCGACCGGATACGGTCATGGCGGGTACAGCACCGCCCCCGCTTCCGTGTCGTCTTACGGGTATTCCTCCCCGACCTACGGCTCGTCTTACGCCGCACCGGGCCACACGACGCAAAGCTATTCAATCCCGTCCCGAACAGGCGCGTCTTATTACTATCAGTAACGCCACCGCTCAAATAACGGACGCTGTTCGTTTTCAGCGGGCTTGCTAAAAGAACACGATGTCGTTCTCCAGTGCCGATGTCGTGATGTTATCGATTTGCAGAATATCGCCGCCGCCGAAGTTCAGGATCGCGTTTCCGCCGCTGTTGCTGCCGAAATTCGTAATGACTTCCGCAGCGGTCAGCCCGCCACCCCACAGCGCTTGCTCCAGCTGGACCAGATCAATGTTGTCCTCGAAACCGCTGATGCGGTCGCTATCGTCATCCATGCGATAGGTGAAACGGTCCAGCACGCCGTCCGCGCCGCCGATAAGCAGATCATCACCCGCGCCGGAATCGAGAAAGTCCAGCCCCGCACCCGCGCTGAGCGTATCATTGCCGTCATCGCCGAAGATAACGTCCACCCCCGCACCACCGCGCAGAATGTCGTTACCGCCGCCGCCGGACAGGGTGTCGTTGTTCCCCTGGCCGATGATCTCGTCATTATCTTCATTGCCGAACAGATTGTCGTTGCCGGACCCCCCGCGCAGGATGTCATCGCCAGTGCCACCGATCAGCGTGTCATCATTGCCTTGCCCGCTGATTTGATCCGCACCGTCTGTTCCGGCCAGGAAGTCATTGCCCGTACCGCCGAACACGGTGTCATCGCCGCTGCCCGCAACGATCGAGTCAGCGCCGCCATTGCCGAAAATGCGGTCATCGCCCTGCTGGCCTGAGATGCTGTCATCGCCACTGCCGGCAGAGATCAGGTCGTCACCGATGCCGCCATCCACACTGTCCGCGCCGTCGCCGGCGTTGATATTGTCATTCCCGTTGCGGCCATTGATGGTTTCATCCGCCGTGCTGCCGATGAAGCGGTCGTTATACTCGGACCCGATAACCTGCTCGATGCTCAGGTAAGTGTCGCCCGCCGCCTCACCCGCCGTCAGCAGCCCGCCGGCGCTCAAATCAACCACCACGCGGGCGTCGGCGCGATCATACATAACGGTGTCGTTTCCGGCGCTGCCGTTGAAAGAATCCGCGCCCGATCCGGCGATCAGCGTATCATCCCCACCGCCGCCATTGAGCGTATTATTGCCCTCATACCCGACGATTGTATCATTTCCCGCACCGCCGAAAATACTGTCATCGACGCCGGTTCCGTAGATTTCAGAGGACGCGCCACCCCATGTCTGCGTCACCTTTACCGCCGTCTCATCGAAAACCCATGTCAGGATCGTCCCGCTTGGCCCCGGCGAGAACACGGCGTTTCCATAGAGAAATTGCGCGGCATCCAGATCAAACTGTCCCAGCTGGCCCGATTCCGGCCCCGTGTAAGACATTATCGTGTTCGAGGTATTGTCCAGATTGGCCGCCAGCGTGTTTGTGCCCTCAAAAGGGTGGTCGAAACCGATGGCATGGCCGATTTCATGGGCCAGCAGGTCAATCGAGGAATTGTTGACCTCGGTGTCATTGATGAACACATCCCCGCCGATGTCTTGCGCAAGCGAGCCGCCAAAACTCAGATCACGCCCCGGATAAAACGCGAAAGCCGCCGATTGATCTTCACCGATCAGCGTGAAATCGTAATTGCCAAAGCGAATATCGCCTTCGCCCGCTGACACCTCAACGAAGTGAAGGCCGCTTATATCCGCCCACAGGTCAAACGCATCGCGGGCGGTGTTCCTTTGCGCTGCGGTCAGAGCGCTGAACGAATTCTCGAACGCCTGCGTCTCGGTATCGCTGACATAATCCGCAGCGATTGTATCGAAGGAAAAGGTGATGACGGTCGGAACAGCCAGCGCCCCGCCCCCGCCAACCCAAGACGTATCCGACAACAGGGCGGTGTAGTCATTCACGACAGGCATGGGCTTTCTCCCGGATTTTGCGGAACACTAAGCCACCAGAAATCGCGGGTCAAATCTCAAACCACAAATCTATATCCCTGAAATGCGCTTTGTCTTGGCCCGATGTCCGAGCCGAAAAGCCCTTTAAAAAATTTCCACATCGTCCAGCAGCGCGCCTTTGGTTACGTTTGTCAGGATCAGTGTATCACCCTGCCCGAAATCGAAAACCGTGTCGCCATCGATCGTTTTGGCAAAGGACGCGAGCACCTGTTTCGCGGT
>CALDZQ010000330.1 GCA_937944035.1 uncultured Neomegalonema sp.
GTGATCGACAAGGCGCTGAAAGATGCCGCCCGCGACATCACGCTATGCGCCCGCGATCCAAAGCACGACCTGCACCCCGGCGGCTATCGCGTGCATTACGGCACGGCGGGCGCGGCGGTGCATGTGGCCAATGTCGAGACCGGCGAGTATGACGAAAGCAAGCTGAAGGATCTGTACGCCGCAGCGCGGATTGTGGATCAGCTTGATAATGTGCATTTTTTCCAACGCTGCATGGTCGCGCGGGATATTCTCGACAACCGCGAGATGGACCTGAACACGATTTACGCCAGCGTGAACGGCACGACCAAGCATATCGGCACATCTTTCACCGAACCGGATTTCGCAGTCGATGCCTTGAAAATGCTAAACCTGATGGCGGGCGGCGAGGATAAGTGGCGCGAGCGTCCGTTCGTGTCGAACTCCAACTGTTTTGTCGTTCCGCCGCTGAAATTCGCGACCGAAAGCTGTGAGGTGATGGAGGTCTGCATTCGCGGCGGGATGCCTGTGCTGTTGCTGTCCGCCGGGCAGGCCGGGGCAACGGGTCCGGCGGGGCTGGCCGGAACGGTGGCGCAGGCGGTCGCGGAATGTCTGGCCGGATTGGTCTATGTGCAGTCGATCAAGCCGGGGCATCCGGCGATTTTCGGGACATGGCCTTTCGTCAGCGATCTGCGCACGGGTGCGATGTGCGCGGGGTCGGGCGAGCAGGCGCTGCTGACGGCGGCTTGCGCGCAGATGGGGCGGTTCTACGATCTGCCGACGGGCAGTGCGGGGGGCATGTCTGACGCGAAATACCCTGACCAGCAAGCGGGGGCGGAGCATGGTATCACCAACGTCATGGCGGGCCTTGCGGGCCTGAACATGGTGTACGAATCCGCAGGAATGTACGCATCCCTGCTGGGTTTCTCGCTGGAGGGGTTGATTATTGACAATGACATTCTCGGCCAGTGCCTGCGCTGTGTGCGTGGCATTGAGGTGACGGACGAGAAGCTGTCGATTGATGTCATCAAGGCCGCGTGTCTGGGCGGTCCGGGGCATTATCTGGGGTCAGATCAAACGCTCAGCCTGATGCAGACCGATTATTTCTACCCTGATATTGGCGACCGCTCCTCGCCCAAGGAATGGCTGGAGCAGAACAAACCTGTGCTGATCGAGAAAGCGATTGCCAAAAAACGCGAGATTTTGGAGGAGACATCAAAGGCGCTGCTGCCCGACGACATCGACGCTGCCGTCCGCGCCGCTTTTCCGATCCGGCTGGACCGGATGACGGGCCAGATGGTGTAAATCAAAACCCCTCCGCAGGCCGGGTGGAGGGGGGGCAAAGCTTTTCACATTCTGTAGCGATTTCGAGCAAGGTGGAAACACCTTGCCCTTGAAAAAGCTATCCCGCGCGCCGATTACGCCATTCAGCCAGATCAACCACGTTTTCAGGCTTTGGTTCGAGCGGTTCGGGCGGTGTTTCGACAGGGTCTTCGGCGCGGACCGGTGTGGTCTGGGTGACACGAGCGCGCGGGCTTGGCATCGGGCGCTCCTGCACGTTTTGCATTTCAGGGGCGATCGCTGGACAGATGGCATTCCACAACAGGAAAGCGACTCCCACCACGATCAGGAGAATAACCACAAGAGTTATCGCTAGCGTCGCCATATCCATGAGGTAACGCTAGCGCGGCTTTACCCGCAGGTGCAATGGCAAGATGTTCACATCCAGCGAAAATAACGCTCTGGGAGAGCGTTCTGAACGGATTTCGCGCTATACCATGCTGCATTTCAATGAAACGGGAGGCGGTTTTCAGCTGTTCAATGCGCCTGACTGGGATCAAATGCGTATTGGTTGCCACTGAGTTCGCCGAAAAACTCCTGGATTTCAGGATGCTCAACCGGTTCGCCTGTTTCATCGGGAATCAGGTTCTGCTCGGAGACATACGCAACGTAGTAGCTGGTATCGTTTTCAGCGAGCAAATGATAGAATGGCTGGTCGCGCGCGGGGCGGATGTCCTCAGGGATCGACGCCCACCATTCTTCGGTGTTCTGAAATGCGGGATCGACATCAAATACCACGCCACGGAACTCATAATGCCGATGACGCACGACTTGGCCGAGCTTGTAGTGTGCAACGCGGATGGCTTCGCCCATAATTCCATCTTTCGAAAATGCTTTATTAAACTTTCATAAACCTTTGGCGAACCGCTGTCTAGCGGGCTACACGTCCAAATCGGATATGTAAGCCGCATAATTTTCAAGATAAGTTGCATGACAGTCATCACACCAATACTTGAAGTTGTCCTGCCGGTCTTTTTACTGGCCGCCGCCGGTTACGTTTGGGTTAGGCGGAATATAGAATTCGACATTGAATTCGTGGGGCGTCTAGCGCTCGAATTCTGTGTGCCGTGTCTCGTTTTTGGAAAATTGGCCTCCGTATCTTTTAACGGCGCGATATTTGCCGCGATTGCGATGGCAACGGTCACGTTTTATGCGGTGTCGGCGCTGGTGATGGCGGGTGTGGTTGCCTTTTTGCGGATGGGGCAGCGCGATTTCCTTCTGCCTCTGGTATCCGCGAACACGGGCAATATCGGCCTTCCGCTGTGTTTTTTCGCATTCGGGGAGCAAGGGCTGGTTTATGCCATCGTTTTGTTCGCGACGATGGTTGTGCTGCAATTCACCTTCGGGCTGTGGCTGGTGTCAGGCGAGCCGTCACCATTGAAAGCGGTGCGGCATCCGCTGGTGCTGGCATCGGTGTTTGGCGCGTTGTTCTCGTGGCAAGGCATTGAGATTCCCAAGGCGCTGAGCAATGCAATTGATCTGGCGGGGCAGCCTGCGATTCCGCTTATGCTGCTGGCATTGGGGGCCGCTATTGCGGGTTTGCCCGCGTTTATGACGTGGCGCATAGCCGGGATCGCTGCATTCAAGCTGCTGTTATCCGGTGTGCTGGCCATTGCCATAGGGCGGGCGTTCAACCTTGATCCATTGGTGCAGAGCGTGTTCATCGTGCAGGCAATCACGCCCGTGGCGGTCACAAGCTGGATGCTGGCGCAGCGGTATAACAGGCGGCACGAGGAAGTGGCGCAGATGGTATTGGCGTCGACCGTGCTCGTCGCGCTGGCCATGCCCGTTGTATTGTATTTCCTGTTGTAAAAAGTTTCTCAGGACAACGGTTAATGAAGGGTTTACGCGGAATCAGCTGTTTCGTATGATCGCGTCATGATGCTTCGTGTCTCAATCATCGGTGCAGTTGCCGCCGCCGCAGTGGCGGGGGTGTTTTACACGGGCTGGAATCAAAAGGTCGAAGCGCCGCCGCGCGATCAGCGGGACGCCTGCAACATCATGCGCGAGCGGCCCGAATGGTATAGCGCAGCACGCGAAGCAGCGGAAAAATGGGACGTGCCGACCCCGACACTGCTGGCGATTATCTGGCGGGAAAGCAACTTCCGCGCCCGTGTCCGCCCGCCCCGCCGTGACGGTTGGTGGATATTTCCGGGCAAACATATCTCAACGGCTTACGGGTTCTCTCAAGCGCTTGATGGGACGTGGGACTGGTATCGCGAGGATGTCGGCGCATCGCGGGCAAGGCGGGACGATTTTCGCGACGCGGTCGATTTTGTCGGCTGGTACATGGACAAATCACAGAGAAAACTGGGTTTTAGCGCTTATGACCCGCGCAATCACTACCTCGCCTATCATCAGGGGCATGGCGGCTATCGGTCGGGCCGCTGGAAGCGCAATGCGTCGCTGAAAAAGGCGGCGGGACAGGTCGAGCGGATGGCCCAGCGCTATGACGGGCGGCTGTTCGACTGCGACATCGCGCATTTCAAAGCCGGAACCCTGAAGGAAAGCCCGCTGCCGCAAATGCGCCCCGGTATGATTGCCGATATTCCTGTGCCGACCCCGAAACCGTTGCGCGAAGTGGCGGAACTCAGCGACGGCTAACCCAGCCCCGTGCGATGTGCAGTGCGGGCGGGGCGTCATCGGGCAGATGCACAGCAATACCGCTGGCCTTGTGTAGAGTTTCCGCGTCGATCACCGTGCAATCGCCCCGTGGCGTCAGCGCGCTTGTTGCGATCAGAATTGTTCTGTCGGGACAGTCTTGCGGTTGCGCGTCTCCTTTGCGCAGGAAAATCACCCGCCAGTCACCATCCGCGCCCGTCGTCCAGCCCGTGCAACGCCGCGATGTGCAGCGCCATTCACGTCTGGCATAAGCCGCGCTGCGGTCCGCATCTCGCATTCCGTCCCGTCGCAGCCACATCTCGGCGGCATAGGTTTCGGCGCGCGGGCGGCTGACCCAGCGCCGGCCATCCTCGCCAATACCGCTGATGAGCGCAGCTTTTTGGGCGATGATAAGGGCGGGACGTTCGGTTTGCATCCACAGGTAAATGCCGGAAAAGGCGAAAATCACCCCCACAAAACGCACAGCCCCGCGCCAGATTGTCAACCACAGACCGCCAAACACGATCAGGGACAATGCCGGCGGCGTTCCGGCGGCAACCCCGGTCACGGCATCCTCCAATCCGCCGAACCAGCTGGCGACATAGATGATGTAATCGATCCCGACGCCCAGCGGTTTCAGCGCCAGATCGGCCAACCCGAACGGGGCGAGCAATCCGGCCAGAATCACGCACGGCATGATCCACACCCCCATCAGCGGCGTGGCGAGCAGATTGGCGGGCAAGCCCCAGACAACGATCCGGTTGAAATGGTAAGCGGCGAATGGTGCGGTGGCGATACCCGCGACAACGCTGGTCATCAGAGTCGCCAGCGCAAAGGTAACAAACCGCGCACGCCAGTCGGTCATCTGCGCCCGTTTGCGCCAAAACCCGCGCGTCGCTTCATAGCTTGCCACAAGGGCGGCGACCGCGCCGAAGGACATCTGAAACCCCGCCTCGAACAGGCTTTCCGGGCGCATCAGCAGGATCAGGATCGCGGCGGCGGCCAACCCGCGCATGGTGATCGGGGCGCGGTCGATCAAAATCGCGCAAAACGCCACGGCGGCCATGACGAAGGCCCGCTGGGTCGTGACGCTCGCCCCTGAGAGGATGAGATAGATGCCCGCGCCCAACAATCCAGCGACGGCGGCGTATTTACGGATCGGGCGACGCTCTGCCAGTCCGGGGATCAACGCCAACACCAAACGAACCGACCAGAATACCAGCGCGCTGAGCAGGCCGACATGCAGACCTGAGATCGCAAGCAAATGGGCGAGGCCGGAGTCGCGCAAAGCCTGACGGGTATCCTCCGGGATCGCGCTGCGATCACCGACCATCAACGCGGCCGCAACACCGCCCGCCGCCCCGCCGATCCGTGCCTCGACTTCGGCGGCGATGTTTGAGCGGAAACGATCAACGCGCAGGGCAAAAGGCAAGTTTGCAGCGCGGTCAACAATCTCAGGCTGACCACGCGCATAGCCAACCGCGCCGATGCGGTCGAAATAGGCTTGCATCGAAAAGTCGAACGCGCCCGGCTCCGGCGGGCCGGGGGGGGCGTCGAGCGTGGCATCAAGCGAGACACGCGCCCCGATCTCAGGCGCGGCATCCGCTCTTATCAGTGTCAGGCGTACCCGCGCGGGCACATCCGGCCCGCCCATCCGGATTTCGTCGAGCAACAGACGCGGTGCGCCTGAACGGGAACGGTCCGCACCGATCACACGCCCCTCAATCGTCCCGCGATAAGGCGCGCTCAGGACCGGGGCATCGACATCGCGCAGGCGTATCTCAGCGGCCAGCAACCCGGTGATGATGGCCAGCAGGGCCGCGATCACGCGGCGTTTCCCCCGGCTCAAAAATGCGCTCAGGGCAATCAGCACCAGCAAAACGCTGACGCTTAGCAGCGGCTTTCCGGGCAGGCCGAAATAACCGAGCCAGATACCAACGCCGAGCATGGCGGGTATCCACAACGGAAACCGCCTGTCTTGTGAGAGCCATGCGACGGATGGCCGGGAAAGAATGCGGTCCTCCATCGTCCCCCTTCAAAACCCTTTGCACAGAAAAATGAGGAACCGTAATCGAAACCATGCGTTATCCAGCATCGTAGACACAGTTTCCGCCTGTCCAAAATCATTTTGTATCAAAAAGGGACATTCATGCCGTCCAATGCCATTATCGCCACGCTCGTTCTGGCCTTTGCCGTCGCAAGCTGCGCACCGGTCCAATATGTTGCCAAGCAAGAGGAAGCCGAGGCCGAGGCCGCGTTTCCGCCGGAAGGTGATATTCTGTCCGTCGGTGAACAGAAGGTTCATGCGGTGGTTCTTGGCAGCGGCCCCGATCTGGTACTG
>CALDZQ010000331.1 GCA_937944035.1 uncultured Neomegalonema sp.
GCATTCCTTGAACTGAATGCCGACGCTTCTGGGCTTTATCCACGAAAAAACACCGTTAACGGGCGGTAAATCTTGAATTTCGACGACAACGTCGCCTCCGGATTTCAAAAGATGAAGATCGGCGATGTGTATGCGGATGCCTGCGATTGAGATATTATGTGTTTTTGCGCTGATTTTCGTGTCGTTAACTTTAAGAATGCATGGCGTTTCATATACAAAACGTGCCGTGTTGCGCAATTCCGGTGTAAAAATTGATTTTTGCTGTGCGGACATTTCTCTCCCCTCATTATCAGGCCACATTTGGTGGCTTTAAAACAAGGTCGATACTGTCACTGCTTTGCTAATTCGCCGCTAATTGAATAAAATAGATAGTGTGCTTATTGGTTTAGGCGGTATTTTAAATCATAAAGCCTATCTGCTCTTCTCAGACCGCTGTAAGCGGCTTTAAACATGCTGACCGCCGTTGATTTCAATCTCGACGCCGGTGACGTAGCTGCTTTCTTTGGTGCAAAGGTAATAAATGGTGCGGGCGACTTCCTCCGGTTGGCCCAGCCGTCTGAGCGGGATGTCGCGGACGATTTCTTCGGTTCCCGGAGAGAGGATAGCGGTTTCGATCTCGCCGGGTGCGATGGCATTAACGCGCACACCGTGAGGGCCGAAATCTGCGGCCATCTCGCGTGTGAGGGCAGCGAGAGCGGCTTTTGATGTCGCATATGCGGCCCCGGCGAATGGATGAACACGCGCTCCCGCGATAGAGGTCACATTGACCACGGCGCCCTCCGCCGCTTTCAATTCGTGAAAAAGTCCGCGCGCCAACACGACCGATGCGAAAAAATTGACGTGAAAAACTTTGCCCCAGTCCCGCAAGCTGGTGTTGAGGGTGTTCAAACGCTCTCCATTCTCGCCTTTGGGCGAGACGCCCGCATTATTGACGAGCGCATCCAGTTTGCCACTGGGCTGTAGGCGCTCTTTAATCACATCGATGGCCCGCATTGTGTCGTCAGGGCTGGAGAGATCGACCTGGATGTGGTTTTCCTCGCCGGCATCCCACGGGCAATCCTCCGGAAACGGGTCGCGCGAACAGGAAAGCACGCGCCATCCGGCGGAGGAGAAACGCTTTACCGTTGCATGTCCGATTCCCCGGCTGGCTCCGGTCAGCAAAAGCGTGCGTATCGGTTTCTCGGACGGCATAGCGTTCTCCCATTTAATGTACCCTGTTACGGGTAAAGGCGTGTCACTGTCCATTCATCAGATTCGGGGGTGTCGCGGGTCCAGCGGAACCGGTCATGGATGCGATGGTCGCCCTCTGCCCAAAACTCGATCTCCACAGGACGGATGCGGTAGCCGCCCCAGTTTTCCGGACGCTTCGGATCGCCGTTTGTTGCGGCGGTGACAGCGTCGGTTTCCTCTAGCATGGCCTGGCGCGAGTCGAGGGGGCGCGATTGCTTGGATGCGATGGCCCCGGCGCGGCTTTGCGGATGACGGGAGGCGAAATACGCGTCCGAGGCATCGGCATCGACCCACTCGACCGGACCACGAAACCGGATTTGCTGACGGACACTTTTCCAATGCAGCACTGCAGCGGCTTTTTGATTGGCGGCAAGCTCGGTTCCTTTTGCGCTGTCCCTGTTCGTGTAGAACAAAAACCCGCCGCCCTGTACGGGGGAGGCGTCATGGCCCTCTATCCCCTTCAGCAGCACAATGCGCACGTTTGGTAAGCCGTTGGCATCAACTGTAGACAGCGCCATCGCGTTGGCATCGTTGACTTCTGTGCCCCACGCGGCTTCCTGCCAGCGCCCGGCTATGGCAAAAGGGTCATCCCCGGCGAATAATCCGTTGCGTTCTGTATCACGATTGGGGGCATCTTCACGTAACATAAACCAGTTTTTCCTTCTATACGCGTTATTCCCGCGCCGTAATTGGGTCAAAAAGCGCGGGTAGGTAGCCATAAGGTCATAGTGATCGCCGTCATGACAGAACTGACGTGGCACATCACCCTTTCACGACCTGCTAGGAGATAGAAATGGTTCATTCAATGAGAATTACGAGCAGTCTTGCGGTCGCAGCCCTCATCACGGCCGGTTGTGCGCAGGGTGCGTCCGGCCCTGTTGTCAGCAATCAGGCACTGGGTGCGGTTGTCGGTGGTTTGGCAGGCGGTGTTGCCGGCAATCAATTCGGTAAAGGCCGTGGTAATACGGCGGCGACGATTGCCGGTACAGTGCTCGGCGGTATCGTCGGCGCGGCTGTTGCGCAGCAGTTGTCCCAGCAGGGTGTTGTCGCGGCGTCTCAGACCACGCAGCAGACATTGACTTCCGCCCCGACAGGCAGTGTTCAGCGCTGGAATGATCCGCAGACCGGTATTTATGGCACGGTTCAGCCGACGAGTAATGTCTATTACGCGCCGTATCAGCCCGCTCAGCCGCAATACACGAGCACGGGTGCGTATCAATACCAGCCTACGCCCCAGCAAACTTACGGCACATCGCAGGGTCTTGAATGCCGTGATTATGAGACATCCGTTGTATCGGGTGGCCAGATCGAAAAAGCGACCGGAACAATGTGCCGTAACTCGCCTGCCGAACCTTGGCGTCTGCGCAACAGTTAACCTTGACGGTTAATGATGAATAAATGAATCTTCAGCGAAGCGGGGTCATCTGGCCCCGCTTTTGCTTTGTGTAGCCCAAGAATTGCGCAATCACACGAGGCATATCATGAGTACGCGCCCATCACTTTTATCCGCAGTGGCTCTTGCCGCTTTATTGATTGGTACTGCAACACCGTCTTTGGCGCAGAACACGAATGAAAAGTTTGAAGAAGGTGTCGCCGCCTACGAAGATGGAAAGTTTGAGCGCGCGGCCGAGATTTGGGAGCCGCTTGCAAAAGAGGGCGACCCCGAAGCGCTTCGGAATCTCGCGCAGTTATATCGGCTTGGTCTTGGCGTGGAAAAAGATGACCGGCGCGCATACCGACTTTATCGTGAGGCTGCCGAGAAAAACTCCGTTGAAGCGCAGGTCAACACCGCTTTTCTGCTTCTGATCGGCGAGGGGGTCAAGAAAAGCCCTGAAGATGCCGCGATCTGGTTTGCTAAAGCGGCCGACCAGGGCGATGCGATGGCGCAGTTCAATCTTGGTCTGATGTACGAAAAAGGCGTTGGCGTTGAGCCGGACGCCGAGATTGCACGTGAACTCTATCAACTCGCCGCAAACCAGGGCCAGAAACGTGCGCTTGATCGGCTGGATTCGCTGGAATCGGAACTGCCGCCGGATGGTGGTGCTAATGCGCGTAAAGAAGCGGACGAAAGACGCGATGCGGAACAACGTGATGAGGAACGTCAAAAGGCGGAAGTGAAACGCGCCCGTGAGCGCGCCTCCGAGCAAAGAGCACGCGAGAGAGGCGAAGACGAGACAAAGCCCGAAGACAAGCCTGACGCGAAAAGCACGATGCCTATCATGAGCATCAAACGTTCAGCACCCGACACGGCTGGTGCGGCGGACAAGGACAAAGGCAAGGATGCGGCGGAGCCGGGCGCTAAGATGGCGGCCAGAGTTCCAACAACCAAGCCTGAGCGTGCTGCGGTGAAGAAAAAGCCCGTCGTGCGCAAACCCGCCCAGCAGAAGAGCGCCGCGCTGAATTTTTCAGCGGATTCGCCCGTCAGCCGGATCAAATTTGCGGAAAATGCCTATAAGAAAGGCGATTTCTCGTCTGCATTATCGATCATCAAACCGCTGTCCGATCAGGGAATGCCGATTGCCCAATTCTGGATGGGCCGGATGCTCAATCGCGGTGAGGGTGTCAAATTGGATCGGTTTGAAGCCTACAGCCTGTGGCGCAGTGCAGCGGCCAGTGGCAGCAGTCGGGCGGCAACGGCGCTGGCGAATTTGTCAAACCGCTTCACACCTGAAGAACTGGCGCGCGCGGAGCAGCATCACGCAAAGATGGGAAGAGCGCGCTGATCTGAAGATGAGGGTGTCGAAGGTCAGAAAGTTACTCGACACGCTGTAGGCCCACTGTGTACGGTACTGTTTCGTCCGGGGCGGTCCCGAACGCAATCAAACGCACCGTTCACGCGCAAGGGCGTATAGCTCCCCGCAAAACCGGTGCAAAGGTCGGGCATTGGTATGACAGTTTCAAATCAACTTATGGCGGGCAAGCGCGGTCTTGTGATGGGTGTTGCGAACGACCGTTCGATCGCTTGGGCGATTGCAAAGCAATGTGCCGATCACGGGGCCGAAATTGCTTTTACGTATCAGGGTGATGCGCTGAAAAAGCGGGTTGTGCCGCTGGCGGCCAGTGTTGGATCGGATATGGTGCTGCCATGCGATGTGACGGATACGGCATCGCTGGATGCGGTTTTTGAGACGATTGGTTCGGAGTGGGGCAAGCTGGACTTTGTGATCCATGCGATTGCTTTCTCTGACAAGGCCGAATTGAAGGGCCGCTATGTCGATACGACATCGGATAATTTCGACAAGACCCTGAACATCAGCTGCTACTCGTTCACGGCTGTGGCTCAGCGGGCGGAAAAGCTGATGAGTGAGGGCGGCAGTTTGCTGACCTTGACCTATTACGGCGCCGAACGGGTAATGCCGCATTACAACGTGATGGGCGTGGCCAAAGCGGCACTGGAGGCCAGTGTGCGCTACATGGCGATGGACCTTGGCAAGCAGGGCATTCGCGTTAACAGCCTGTCAGCGGGACCGATGAAGACGCTGGCGGCGTCCGGTATCGGAGATTTCCGGTATATCTTGAAATGGAACGAATATAACTCGCCGCTGCGCCGGAATGTCAGCCAGCAGGATGTCGGCGGGGCAGGGCTGTATCTGGTCAGCGATTTAAGTTCCGGTGTCACGGGCGAGACGCATCACGTTGATTGCGGCTATCATATCGTGGGCATGAAAGCCGAAGACGCCCCCGATATTTCCACAACATGATCTTGTCGGCGGACGCGATTGCCGGGCTTCTGGCAAACGGTGCGCGCGATGAGGCAGGCAGGGCACTTGATAAGGCGTTGATTGCGCTGCATCATTCAGGTCGGGCAGATGAGTTGTGCGCCCTGCACAAAGTTGCGGTTGAGTTCTGGAAACATCAGCCGCAAGAGGCCGCGTTCCACCGCACACATGCCTATGTTTATGCGCTGGAGGCGGGGCGGGATTCGGATGTGGAGGCGCTTTTCGCATCGCTTCAGAAAGACCAGCGGATTTAGAGATTTTTGTGCGGGATGTGAAGCTTGTCCCTTTGAATTCGCTTTACCTTTCCGGCTGCGGTTCCTCGCCATGTGTTTGAGGACGGGGCCGGACGGGCGTTCCCTCGCGCCAAGCGACGAAAGCACCAGCGAGAGCGACCATGACCATGCCGCTGAGCGTCGTGGCTGTGGGAAGTGTCCCCCAGAACAGCAGGTCAAACGCGGGAACTATCGCGAGATAGCTGTACTCCAATGGCGCGATGCGGCTGGCCTCTGATTGCTGATAAACGCGGGTGAGCGTGATTGCGCCGACCATATGGGTGATTGATGTTGCCAAAACCATGAGCCAGACAACCCATGTCGTCGGCTGCCACGGGCTGAGCAGGAATGGAAATGCCGCGATCTGTGACGGAGAGGGATCGATCATATCGATTGCGATTATGCCGAACAGGGCAATCATCGCGAAAACGACATTCTGGACCAGCGAGAGCGCGACCGCACTGTCCTCAAGACAGCGGGAGCGGGTGATGACAACGGCTAAAGCGTAACACACGGCGGCGATCAGAGGCATAATCAGGGCGATTTCCAGATCATCCGACCACGGCTGCACAATCACCAGCACACCGGCAAACCCAAGCATCAACGCGCCGATACGCCGGGGGCCGACACGCTCGCGGTTGATGAGTGCGCCAAAGAGGGTGATGAAGAGCGGGCCGGTAAAGAAGGTGGCCGCCGCTTGGGACAGGCTGACAAACGGCATGGCCAGGTAGAACATCAGGAACGCGCCCGCCATCAGCACAGAACGCAGCGCGGCCCAGCCGGGATTGACCAGCTTTATACCGCTGTCGGGACGAAACAGGCCCACCGTCGCGCAAATGATGCTGAGCACCATTACGGCGCGGGCCAGATAGAGTTGCCAGATCGGAATGTCGTCGCTGAGCAGCTTTACGATCGTGTCTTGTACCGCGAAGAACGCCATTGCCGCCAACATATGAAATGTCGCTGCGCGAATGTTCATTTCCGGTGCTGAATTTGTCATAATGCCCCTCTCAAGCCGAGAGTGACAGCACGGATGCGACATGCGCGCCTGTGTGCGACCTATTCAGGCGCTATCTGTTCATTGCATGATATTCGGGATTTGGCATCATATCCGTGCCGTGCGCGACGCGGTTGGTGTAGTTGAAGAAGCCCGTCACATCGCAAATATCAAAAATATCTTCATCGCTGAACCCGCTGGCGCGCAGACCCTCGCGATCCGCTTCGGTGATCCGGTCCGGCGTTTCGGTCAGCTGGGCGGCAAAGTCCAGCATGGACCGCTGGCGCGGGGGCAGGGCGGCGACGTGGTGGTTAAACGCGATCATCTCGCCCAGTTGTGGATCATCAGACAGCGCGCGTACCGCCTGGCCGTGCGCAACAAGGCAGTAATAACAGCGGTTGGCCGACGAGACGGTAACGGCGATCATCTCACGTTCAAGTTTGCTCAGACCCGAATCGCCCAGCATCAGCTCGTTGTACATGCGCCCGAAAAGCCGCAGCTTTTCAGGGCGCAGGGCATAGGCGCGCAGGACGTTGGGGACCATGCCCAACTTCTCCATGCATTTGGCGAAATACGCTTTCAGATCGTCGTCGAGCGCATCTTCATCAGCCGCTTTCAGACGGGTTACGTGGTCGGGCTGTGCCATCAGCGCGGGCTGCGTTTTGCGAGGATGCGTTGCAGGGTTCGCCGGTGCATGTTCAGGCGGCGCGCGGTCTCCGAGACGTTGCGGTCGCACAGTTCAAACACCCGTTGGATATGCTCCCACCGGACACGGTCTGCGGACATCGGGTTTTCGGGCGGGGGCGGTTTTTGCAATTCGGCGGCGCGCAGCGCGTTCTCGATGTCATCGGCATCCGCAGGCTTTGCGAGGTAATCCACAGCACCCGCCTTCACGGCGGCGACGGCGGTTGCGATTGCCCCGTATCCGGTCAGCACGATCACCCGCGCCTCGGCACGGGTTTCACGGATCGCTTGCACGACATCCAATCCGTTGCCGTCCTCAAGACGCAAATCAACCACGGCATAGGCGGGGGGCGATTTACGGACCGCCGCAATGCCTTCCTCAACGCTTTCGGCAGAGGTTGTGGCAAAGCCCCGGTTCTCCATCGCCCGGACAAGGCGATTTCGGAACGGGGCGTCATCATCAACGATCAGCAAGCTTTTATCGTCGCCCAGAGGGGGAAGCTCTTCTGCCGTCATAACGCGATCTCCGTCGTCGTATTTGTGCCAAAGGGTGTTACCGCATACAGATAAGGGACAAGAGCTGAGTGTCCAGTCTTTGACTGCGTTTTACGCAAGACTGCACACAGGTTATCAGCTTTTACACGCAGTGTTTGCGAGTCGCCGATTCGATCAACCCGTAAAGCGAAACGTTTGATGAAATCTGAACCAGCCGCCCGCTTCGATTTCGCCATGTTCGCAGCGCCCACTTTCGTGTTGCTTTGGAGTACCGGTTTTATCGGAGCGAAATACGGATTGCCCTATGCCGAGCCGTTGACATTTCTTTCATTGCGATTTTTTCTGGCGACTTGCGCGCTGGGGTTGTGGGCGTGGGTGGCGGGGACTGAATGGCTTACCCGTCGCCAGTTCTGGCATATGGTTGTCGTTGGTTTGTTGCTCCACGGTGTCTATCTTGGCACTGTATTTACGGCGATTTGGCTCGGTTTTGAGGCCGGAGCCAGTGCGCTGATTGTAAGTATGCAACCGATTTTGACGGCTGTACTTGCGCGTTTGATGCTCGGTGAGACGATGAATCGGGTTCAATATTTGGGAATTTTCTTGGGAACTTTGGGTGTTTTTCTAGTTGTTGCGGAAAAATTGTATGCAGGGCTGGGAGATACGCGTGGCATAGGGCTGTGTTTACTTGGCTTGGCAGCAATTTCGGTGGCAACGCTTTATCAAAAAAAGTATTGTGTCGGTGTGCCGATGCGGGCGGGGAATGCAGTACAGTTTTTTGCCGCTTTCTTATTTTTAACGCCCCTCGCTTTTATTTTTGAAAGCAATCGGGTTATCTGGACCGGTGAGTTTATATTTGCTTTGACATGGTTGGTTTTGGTTTTGTCATTGGGGGCGGTAGGCTTGTTGCTTTACCTTATCCGGACAGGCTCAGCCGGAAAAGTTGCAAGCCTTTTCTTTCTTGTCCCGCCCTGTACTGCTGTAATGGCGTGGCTGTTGTTTGATGAGCGGCTTGGTACTTTAGCGGTACTGGGTATTGTATTTGCGACCATCGGAGTGGCGCTGGTTATGCGCGGCGGTACGCGCGCCTCGAATGTCTGATTTATGTATCGCAATCAAAGAATGATCGGATTTTAATCCCGTTATGAGACAAAAAACGCATCTGAAATAAATTGAATGCGGCACAGTTTAAACGCGAATGTTGGCCTTGTATCTGCGTAAGGCATTGAAATATAGAAATAATATTTCCTTATTCACTCCGTTGAGCCACATTGGCATGTCCGCTGCAATATTCATCTTCGAGTGTTACTCTCCCAAACTGTTAAGGCCTGTCGCACATGCGGCGGGCCTTTTTTTTACTATGCTAACGCAAGTGCAACAACTGTATCCGCAATAGAAAGCGAGGCCGTCAGGCCGGGTGACTCAATGCCGTATAGCATCACATGGCCGGGTAATCCGTGCGTTTCAGGGCCATCAATGCGAAAGTCAGGGTATTGAGCGCCCGCAATCTTTGGCCTCACACCCGCATAATCAGCGATCAGCGCACCATCTGGCAGATCGGGCCAGTACCGGCGGATTGAGGCATAGAAATTCTCACCGCGAGATGGACTAACTGTATAATCTATATTTGCCGGATCGGCGTGACCGAGCCATTCTGTATCAGGTCCAAATTTTGCCCGTCCTGCCATATCAAGCGTCAGATGCACCCCTAAACCCCCGTCAACCGGGGCCGGATATACTAATTTCGAGAATGGCGCACTGGTAGTGAGCGAGAAATAGTTGCCCTTTACTAGCGCCAGAGGCGGGCAGGGTGAAAGCCCGTCAATGCGCCCCGCCACGTCCTGCGCCCAAAGTCCCGCAGCATTTATAACGTGACGCGCGCGCAGCCGCAGAGGCGCTAGTCCGCCCGCGATTAGTGTGATGCGTCCATCGGCTTCGACCGTTCCCATGTCGACCTGAGCGTTGGTTACGAGCTGTGCCCCGTGAGCTTCCGCCTCGCCCAAATAGGCCAGCATGAGCGCATGGCTGTCGATAATGCCCGTCGACGGTGAAAGTAGTGCGCCGCTGACATTAAGCGCGGGTTCCAAGACCTGGGCTTGCTTTTTATCTAGTGACTCAAGGTCGTTAACACCGTTAATCGAAGCTTTTCTTGCAATCACTGCGAGTTTTTCGACTTCAAAATCGTTAGTAGCGACAATTAATTTGCCGCTTTGGCGATAAGGTATGCCGTATTTGTTGCAATAGGAATACAGTCGGTCGCGCCCTGCAACGCAATGCTGCGCTTTAAGCGATCCGGCATCATAATAAATACCGGCGTGGATTACTTCGGAGTTGCGGGCGCTTGTTTCTTCGCCAAAGTTTTGATTTTTCTCCAGTATCAGTGGCTCCAGACCTTTCAACGCCAGCGCACGACCTATCGCCAAGCCGACAACCCCGGCTCCGATCACAACCGCATCGACATCATAGCTGTCCACTGCCCGCTCCCGTTATCATCGTCACTGATACTGCCCGATTGCATCAGGCCCGTCCAATGGCTATAGCTCGCGCCAACAGTCACTCGACAAGAGTCACACCCACAAACCGGACGTATCCGATGGCCAAAATCAACGGCAACGAAATTCGCGTAGGCAATGTCATCGAACATGATGGCGGCCTTTGGATCGCAGTGAAAACCCAGCATGTCAAACCGGGCAAAGGCGGCGCGTTTGCACAGGTTGAACTTAAGAACCTGCGCAATGGCAGCAAGTTGAACGAACGCTTCCGCTCTGCTGATAAAGTCGAGAAAGTTCGCCTTGAGCAAAAGAAACAGCAGTTTCTGTACGAAACCGATGGCAAGCTTGTCTTTATGGATAACGATACATACGAACAGCTTGAGTTAGATGCTGAGATACTGGGTGAGCGCCGCCCGTTCCTACAAGACGGTATGATGGTTGAAATTGAATACCATGAGGAGGAGCCTCTATCCGCGCGACTGCCTGAGAAAGTAATTTGCGAAATTGCTGAAACTGAGCCTGTGGTTAAAGGCCAAACTGCCGCAAACTCTTTTAAACCCGCTGTTCTGGATAACGGTGTACGCATTTCGGTCCCTCCTTTTGTTGGTGTTGGCGAGAAGGTCGAAGTGATGACCGAAACCGCCGAATACCTTAGCCGCGCCTGATGGCCGGGTATTCCGCCAACCTCAAGGTTATGACCGACGCCGTCCGCAAAGCGGCGCGTGGTCTCGTTCGTGACTTTGGTGAGGTTGAGAACTTGCTCGTCTCGGTGAAGGGCGCATCGGATTTTGTGACTCGCGCTGATATTAAAGCCGAAAAAACAATTCGTGCCGACCTTACTCATGCACGGCCCGCATATGGCTGGCTTGGCGAAGAGAGCGATCCCGTTGTCGGAGATGACCCGCGTCGCCGCTGGATCGTTGATCCCTTAGACGGAACGACGAATTTCCTTCACGGGTTGCCACATTGGGCAATCTCGGTTGCGATGGAGCATAAAGACGAGATAGTTGCCGCCGTTATATTCGATCCTGCCAAAGATGAGCTGTTTACGGCCGAAAAAGGCGGTGGCGCTTGGATGAATGGTAAGCGTCTTCGTGTTTCGTCACGCAAAGATATGTCAGAATGCTTGTTTGCAACCGGAATTCCGTTTGGTGCGCGCAAGACGCTGTCGAAAACGGCTGCCGATTTACGCGAACTTATGCCAGCTTGCGCGGGTGTCCGCCGTTTTGGTGCCGCTTCTCTGGATCTCGCTTATGTTGCGGCAGGGCGTTACGACGGCTTCTGGGAACGCGAGCTTGCACCTTGGGATATGGCTGCGGGCCTATTGCTGGTCCGAGAGGCTGGTGGCTATGTCACTGATATGAATGCAGGAACCGATATGTTGGGTACGGGTGGTGTGATCGCCGCCAACCCTGAAATATTCAAAAAACTGTCCGCATCTTTACAGCCGTAATGCACAAGGAGGCGGGATATTACTCCGTCTCCCCATTTCGGTCGCTTTTCGCGATGACAACGTAATTCGTAAAGTGATGTCCAACATACGTTGAATCATCGCAGCGTCATTGGGGGTGATATGAAGGGCGATTTTCGACGTTCTGTACAAGTGACAAGGCCAACCGGAACAGTTGTGTTCATGTTTGTGTTTCTTGTGCTGGTCGCCATTGTGGGGTTCTTTCTTTCCAAGGCGATTTGGGATGTTTTTCTGGCAAACCCATATCTGAACGGCTTGATCCTGTTCGTATTGGTCGTTGGTATTGCTTACACATTCTGGCAGGTGCAGCGCCTGAGGATATGTATCGACTGGATTGAAGCGTTTATCGCTGAACGACCCGGCTTTGAAACCATCCAGCCTCCCCGATTGCTGATGTCGATGGCGGGGATGCTGCGTGATCGTGAGGCCCGCAAAAACATAAGTCCCACCATCGTCCGGGCGATTCTTGACTCTATAGCGACGCGTTTGGATGAAAGCCGCGAGATCACACGCTATGCGGCCAGTCTGCTTATTTTTCTAGGTCTTCTGGGCACGTTTTGGGGGCTTTCCATTACCGTCCCCTCTGTGGTCGCGACGATCCGCGAAATCGCGCCCAGTGACGGCACAAACGGCGCTGAGGTCTTCAAAAACCTTGTTCAAAACTTGGGTGAGCAAATGCGCGGTCTTGGGACGGCGTTTGCATCATCTTTGCTTGGCTTGGCGGGATCGTTGATCCTCGGTTTTTTGGAAATTCTGGCCGGTCAGTCCCAGAACCGCTTCTATCGCGAGTTAGAGGAAGCGCTATCGCAAATCACCCGCATCGGGAGAAGTGAGGACGAGGGCATCGGTTTCCTTGCCGAGTCGCTGGAGCGGAATTTCGAAACGATGGATGAACTCGCCGCTCAGATGGGTGCTACTGATCGTCGGCAAGGCGTTGCGCAAGATAAACTGGAAATGGCTGCCGGATCGCTGGCGATTGTGGCCGAGCGTATGGGATCAGAAACCGCGATGCTGCGCGACCTGATTGAAAGTCAAGACAACATGCGCACTGCGCTT